>NZ_JBEOWF010000030.1:0-133322 GCF_040295925.1 Streptomyces sp. NPDC002588 | reverse complement strand
CCGGGCCGACCTGACGTCAGGTCGGCCCGGAGCCCCGGGTGTGTGGAAGCGGTCGGGTCAGCCGGCCTGGCCCATACCCGCCGCGTTCGGCCAGCTCTGGGCGTTCGGCCAGCCGGTGGCCGCCGCGGGGGCGAGGCCGTTGGTGCCCCGGACCTGGGCGGCGGTGAGACCGCCGCGGGCCGGGACGCCGGGCGGGGTGGGGCCGGCCGGCGTGGGCGCGGCGGCCGGGGTCATCGCGGCGGCGGCAGCGGGGTTCGGAGCCGCCGCCTGGGCCGGCACCTGCATCATCGCGGGGGCCATGGCAGGAGCCATGGCGGGGGCCATGGCCGGGGCCATGGCGGCGGCCGGGGCCATGGCGGGGGCCGGCGCCGGGGCCGGAGCCGGAGCGGGCACAGGCTGGGGGAAGACCTGTGCAGCGGCCGGCAACGGCATCCCGGCGCCGTGGGAGGGGGCTGCCTGCGCCATCGCGGGCGCCTGCATCGGCATGCCGGTGGCGGCCGGGGCCGCGACCAGCCCCGGCATGCCGACGGCCTGAGCGGCAAGGTTCTGCATGCCGGCCCCGTTGGTGGCTTCGACCAGCAGCCGGTCCACGGCTGCCGTGCCCGAGCTGTAGCCGATCCCGGCACCCAGCTCGGGCACGGGGGCTCCCCTCCTGGTCCCGTAGAGCACCTGTTCCAGGCCGGACACCAGGCGACGCACGTCCACCTGGGGGCGCACCACGAGCCGCACGAAGCGACTGGAGGAGCCGATCTTGTTGCCGCACTCGCGGATCAGGATGCGGTGTTCGGTGAGCAGCCGGTCCCGGACCACGGTGCCCTCGGCGCCGACGGGCAGGCGCACGAAGAGGAAGTTCCCCTGGGACGGGTAGACCGTCAGGCCGGGGAGCGCGGAGAGCTGGCTGGCCATGTCGAGACGGTCGCGGCGCACCTGCAGCAGACTCTGCATGTACTCGGGGCCGTGCTCCTTGAGCATGAACACCACGTACTCGGCGAAGGCGTTGAGGTTCCACTTCGGCAGCATCGAGCGGACCTTGCCGGCCAGCGAGGGGTTGGCGACCATGTAGCCGAACCGGATGCCGTGCAGACCGAAGTTCTTGCCGAGGCTGCGCAGCACGATCACGTTCGGCCGGATCATCGCCTCCTGCACGACGCTCGGCTCCTGCTCCGCGTCGGCGAACTCCAGGAACGACTCGTCGATGACGATCAGGTCCAGGTCGGCCATCGCGTCCATGAACTGCACCAGCGCGTGCTTGTGCAGGAAGCCGCCGTCGGGGTTGTTCGGGTTGCAGATCACCGCGGCGCGCGTGCCTCGCGTGCGGATGAAGTCGGCGTACTGCGCGAGGTCCAGGGCGAAGCCGCTGGACTCCTGGAGCGGGAACATGTCGACCCGCTTGCCGGTCTCCATCGGCTGGTCGGTCCAGCGGCCGAAGGTCGGGACCGGGACCGCGAGGGACTCACGGACGAGCAGGTGGTCGATCCAGGTGATCAGCTCGGTCGAACCGTTGCCCATGGCCACGGCGCTCGGCGGCAGTTGGAGCAGGTTGCACAGCTCGGCCGTGATCGTGTCGGCGCTGCTCGGGTAGTACGTGACGATGTCCCGCAGCCGCGCCGACATCGTGTCCATCATCGCCGGGGTGGGGAAGTACGGGTTGCACGGGATACAGAAGTCGACCGGGCCGGTGCCGTCCCCGCCCTCGCGTGTCAGCGCCGCCATCGACGGACTGTGGGCCGCCGTACTGCGGAACAACGAGGTGACGTTGTCGGCCATGGAACCTCCGTATGGGGCGGACCCGGTGGGGACGCCCGGGCCCGTCGTTGCGGGTGGCCCGCGCGGGGGAGCGCGGGCCACCCATACATACGGGGATGTGAGTGACCCCGTTCAACCGGTGTGAAAAAAATGTGAGTTGCGGAACCGGCGGGGCAGGTTTGCCGTCATGGGCGCCTGTGACGGCCACGAAGCGGCGTGGGGAACCGCGGGCCGGCCCCAACCGGCCCGCGGTTCCCCACGGTCTCTTTCTGCGGCTGCCTCAGCGGTGTGTCACGCGCTGAAGGTGTGGATCGTCGTCGTGCGGTACGTCTGGCCAGGGCGCAGCACGGTGGACGGGAACGACGGCTGGTTCGGGGAGTCCGGGAAGTGCTGGGTCTCCAGGCAGAGGGCGTCCCCCTGGCGGTAGGTGCGGCCGCCGGTGCCGGTGAGGGTGCCGTCGAGGAAGTTGCCCGAGTAGAACTGCAGGCCGGGCTGGTCGGTGGCGATCTTCAGGGTGCGGCCGGAGCGCGGGTCGCGCAGCGTGGCCACGTGCACCGGCTTCGTGGTGATGCCCTTGTCCAGGACCCAGTTGTGGTCGTAGCCCTTCGCCTGGACCTGCTGGACGTGCCCGGCCCGGATGTCGCGGCCGATCGCCTTCGTCTTGCGGAAGTCGAAGGGGGTGCCCGAGACCTTCGCCAGCTCGCCCGTGGGGATCAGACCCGTGTCGGTGGGCGTGTAGCGGCCGGCGGCGATCGTGAGCTCGTGGTCCTCGATCGTGCCGCTGCCCTCGCCGGCCAGGTTCCAGTAGACGTGGCTGGTGAGGTTGACGACGGTGGCCTTGGTCGTGGTGGCCTCGTAGTCGATGCGCCAGTCGCCGTGCTTGGTGAGGGTGTACGTCACCTTCACCTTCAGCGTGCCCGGGTAGCCCATCTCGCCGTCGACGCTGGTGCAGTGGAGGTACAGGCCGACGTCGGAGCCCTTCACGAACGGCTCGACGTCCCACACGTGCTTGTCGAAGCCCTGCACGCCGCCGTGCAGGCTGTTCACGCCGTCGTTCACGGACAGCTGGTAGCTCTTGCCGTCGAGGGTGAACCGCCCCTTCCCGATACGGTTGCCGTAACGGCCGATCAGGGCGCCGAAGTACGGGGTCTTGGCGACGTAGTCCTCGATGTTGTCGAAGCCGAGGGAGACGTTGGCGTAGCGGCCGTGCCGGTCGGGGAGCTCCAGGGACTGCACGACGCCGCCCCAGGAGAGGACCTTCAGGCGCGTGCCGCCGTTCTCCAGCGCCCAGCTGTAGACCTTCGTACCGTCGGCGAGCTTGCCGAAGAGTGTCCGCACCGGCCTTCCCCGCCTCCCTCTCCGCGGAAAGGGCCCCGCCTTCCGACGGGGCCCGATCCGGATCCATGAAACCTACGAACCGGACTTGCGCTTGTTCCACACGTCGAACCCGACCGCGGCCAACAGGGCCAGGCCCTTGATGACCTGCTGCCAGTCGGTGCCGACGCTCAGGAGGTTCATGCCGTTGTTCAGCACACCGAGGACGAGACCACCGATGATCGCGCCGAGGACGGTACCGACACCGCCGCTCATGGACGCGCCACCGATGAACGACGAGGCGATCGCCTCGAGTTCGAAGTTCAGGCCCGCCTTCGGCGAGGCCGCGTTCAGACGGGCGGCGACCACCAGACCCGCCAGGGCCGCGAGCATGCCCATGTTGAGGAAGACAATGAAGGTGACCTTCTTGTCCTTGACGCCGGACAGCTTCGCCGCCGGCAGGTTGCCGCCGATCGCGTAGATGTGGCGGCCGAAGACGGCGTTGCGCATGACGTAGCCGTACCCGACCACCAGCACGCCCAGGACCAGCAGCACGATCGGCGCGCCCTTGTAGCTGGCGAGCAGCATGGTGACGGCGAGGATCGCGGCCGCGATGGCGACGAGCTTGAGCAGGAACGCGTTGCGGGGCAGCACCTCCAGCGAGAACTCCTGCTGGCGCCCCCGGTCGCGGACCTCCTGCAGCACCACGAACGCCAGCAGGACGAAGCCCAGCAGCAGCGTGAGGTTGTGGTAGTTCGTGTTCGGGCCGACCTCGGGCAGGAAGCCGTTGCCCATCTTCTGCAGGCCGTCCGGGAACGGGCCGAGGGTCTGGCCCTTCAGCAGCATCTCCGTCAGGCCGCGGAAGATCAGCATGCCCGCGAGGGTGACGATGAAGGACGGTATGCCGAAGTAGGCGATGAGGTAGCCCTGCGCCGCGCCGGCCACCGCGCCCATGACCAGGCACAGCACCAGCGCGAGCGGCCACGCCACGCTGTGCTGCACCGTCAGTACGGCCGCGAAGGCGCCCACGAACGCGGTCAGCGAACCGACCGACAGGTCGATGTGACCCGCGATGATCACCAGCATCATGCCGATCGCGAGGATCAGGATGTAGCTGTTCTGCAGGACCAGGTTGGAGACGTTGCGCGGCAGCAGCAGGTCGCCGCCGGTCCACACCTGGAACAGGATCACCAGCAGACCGAGCGCGATCAGCATGCCGTACTGGCGCATGTTGCGGCGCAGGCCGCCCAGCATCAGCTGCAGCAGCCCGCTGTCGGAGGCCGGGCCCCCGCTCTTGCCGGGCGGAGCCGCCGCCGGGCTCTTGGTCACGTCCGTGCTCATCGCGTTACCTCTTTGTCCTTCGTCATCTGACGCATCAGCACTTCCTGCGTGGCCTCGCCGCGCGGGAACTCGCCCGTGAGCCGTCCGGCGGCCATGGTGTAGATGCGGTCGCACATGCCGAGCAGTTCGGGCAGCTCGGAGGAGATGAAGACGACCGCCTTGCCCTGGGCGGCCAGCTGGTCGATGACCGTGTAGATCTCGAACTTCGCGCCGACGTCGATGCCGCGCGTCGGCTCGTCCAGGATCAGCACGTCCGGACCCGCGAAGATCCACTTGCTGAGGACGACCTTCTGCTGGTTGCCGCCCGAGAGCTTGCCCACCGGCTCGAAGACCGTGGGCGCCTTGATGTTCATGGACTTGCGGAAGCCCTCGGCGACCTGCCGCTCCTCGTGCTCGTCGACCACGCCCCGCTTGGTGACCTTGTTCAGGGCGGTCAGCGAGATGTTGCGGTTGATCGTGTCGATGAGGTTGAGGCCGTAGTGCTTGCGGTCCTCGGTGACGTACGCGATCCCGTGGGAGATCGCCTGCGCGACCGTCTTCGTGCGGATCTCCTTGCCGTCCTTGAGGACCGTGCCGCCGCCGAACAGGCCGTAGGAGCGTCCGAAGACGTTCATCGCCAGCTCGGTGCGGCCCGCGCCCATCAGGCCGGCGATGCCGACGATCTCCCCGCGGCGCACCTGGACCGACACGTCGTCGACGACCTTGCGCTGCTGGTCGATCGGGTGGTGCACGGTCCAGCCGCGGATCTCCAGGGCCGGGGCCGCGCCCTTCTCCGGCTCGTGCGGGGTGCGCTCGGGGAAGCGGTGGTCCAGGTCGCGGCCGACCATGCCGCGGATGATCCGGTCCTCGGTCGTCTCCGCGGCCTTCACGTCGAGCGTCTCGATGGACCGGCCGTCGCGGAGGATCGTCACCGAGTCGGCGACCTTGCGGATCTCGTTGAGCTTGTGGGAGATGATGATCGAGGTGATGCCCTGTTTCTTCAACTCCATGATGAGATCGAGGAGTTTGTCGCTGTCCTCGTCGTTGAGCGCCGCCGTGGGCTCGTCGAGGATGAGCAGCTTCACCT
Organism: Streptomyces sp. NPDC002588; assembly: GCF_040295925.1. Classification (NCBI taxonomy): domain Bacteria; kingdom Bacillati; phylum Actinomycetota; class Actinomycetes; order Kitasatosporales; family Streptomycetaceae; genus Streptomyces; species Streptomyces sp. NPDC002588. The sequence continues at coordinate 127,855 of NZ_JBEOWF010000030.1, read as the reverse complement.
TCTTCGAGAGCGCCTTCGCGATCTCCACGAGCTGCTGCTTGCCCACGCCGATGTCGGCGACGCGGGTCTCCGGGTGGTCGTCGAGACCGACCCGGCGCAGCAGCTGCGTGGCGTGCCGCAGGGTCTCCCGCCAGTCGATGAACCCGCCCTTGGCGTGCTCGTTGCCGAGGAAGATGTTCTCCGCCAGGGAGAGGTACGGCGACAGCGCGAGCTCCTGATGGATGATCACGATGCCGTGCTGTTCGCTCGCCCGGATGTCCTTGAAACTGACGACGTCTCCCTCGAAGAGGATGTCGCCCTCGTAGGTGCCGTGCGGATGGACGCCGGAGAGCACCTTCATCAAGGTGGACTTTCCGGCGCCGTTCTCACCGCAGATGGCGTGGACCTCGCCCTGCCGGACGGTCAGGGTGACGTCCGACAGCGCCTTGACGCCGGGAAAGGTCTTGACGATCGAGCGCATTTCCAGGACGGGTCCCGCCATGGTCGTGCCTTCCAATCCGTAAGGTTCGACGCTTACTTGAGCTGGTCCGCCGTGTAGTAGCCGTCGTCGACGAGCTCCTTCACGTAGTTGGACTTGTCGACGCTGACCGGCTGCAGCAGGTAGGCGGGGACGACCTTGGTGCCGTTGTCGTACGACTTGGTGTCGTTGATCTCGGGCTTCTTGCCCTTGAGGGAGGCGTCGACCATGTCCGTGGCGACCTGGGCCAGCTTGCGCAGGTCCTTGTAGACCGTCATCGACTGCTGGCCGGCGATGATCGACTTGACCGACGCGAGTTCGGCGTCCTGGCCGGTGATGACCGGCAGCGGCTTGCTCTTGGTGCCGTAGCCGTCCGACTTCAGCGCGGCGATGATGCCGATGGAGATGCCGTCGTAGGGCGAGAGCACCGCGTCCACCTTGCCGCTGGTGTACGACGAGGTGAGGTTGTCCTCCATGCGCTTCTGGGCGGTGGTGCCGTCCCAGCGCAGGGTGGTGACCTGGGTGAGCTTGGTCTGGCCGGACTTGACCACCAGCTTCTTGCTGTCGATGTACGGCTGGAGCACGCTCATCGCGCCGTTGAAGAAGTACCGGGTGTTGTTGTCGTCGTTGGAGCCGGCGAACAGCTCGATGTTGAAGGGGCCCTTGCCGCTCGCCAGGCCCAGCTTGTCGACGATGTACTGGCCCTGGAGCTTGCCGACCTTCTCGTTGTCGAAGGACGCGTAGTAGTCGACGTTCTTCGTGCCCAGGATCAGACGGTCGTAGGAGATGACCGGGATCTTGGCGTCGGCGGCCTGCTGGAGGACGTTGTTCAGGGACTTGTTGTCGATGGCGGCGATCACCAGCGCCTTGACGCCCTGGGTGATCAGGTTCTCGATCTGCGAGACCTGCTGGTCGGGGTCGTCCTCGCCGAAGACCAGCTTGGTCTTGTAGCCCTTGGCCTGCAGGTCCTTCTCGACGTTGGCGCCGTCCTTGATCCAGCGCTCGGAGGACTTGGTCGGCATCGAGATGCCGATGGTCCCGCCCTTGGAGTCGCTCGAGGACTCCTTGCTGCCGCCCTCACCGGACTGCCCGCAGGCGGACAGGGTCAGGGCGAGGGAGGCGGCTCCGGCTATGGCGGCGAGGGCGGCTCTGCGGTTACGCATGGTCATCATCCTTGATGTGTGTGCAGGGATCGGTCTCGCGGTGCGAAGGGCGCTCCCGGAAGTCACGCCGGGAAGACCGAGAAGGGGTGTGTGGGATTCTGCGCGCCTGTGTGGGCTTGTGTGAAGCGGGGTTTCCGGAACGTTATGACTGGATGTCGAACCTGTTCAGTTCGCCGGGCAGACGTGAGCCGAGAGGCGCCATGTCGCCGTCGGCTCCATGGCGCGCGAGCAGGTCGAGGGCGAGCCGTCCGCGCCGCACCCGTTCCCGGGCGGTGGAGAGCGTCAGGTCCCGCATGTGGTGGCCGTAGGGGTAGATCCCCGGGGCCTTGGACAGGCCGAACTTCAGGTAGAGCGGTGCGCCGCGCCGGATCAGTTCGGCGACCTCGTACATCCGGATGTATCCGCCCAGATCGTCGGGGGCCTCGATGTACATGTCCATGGGGGCGCCCGACACCCGCCGGATCTCGGTGAGATGATCCAGCGTCAGGTCACTGGGCACGTTGACCGAGTCGGCGCCGAGCCGCTCGTACACCGCGTACGAGGCGGGGTTGACGGGGCCGATCAGCGCCGACACCTTCAGGGTCGTGTCGGCCGGGATGACCCCGGCCGCGCGTGCCCGGTGCAGCGTCCACAGCACGCCCTCGTCGGCGACGAGCAGGCACTTGACGCCCAACTCCGTCGCCCGGACGGCGTCTTCGACGCACCCGGCGACGGCGTCGTGCCCGCGGGCCCTGAGGCCCCCGCCGCGCGAGTCGGTCCGGGTGGAGCCACCGATGTCCCAGGTGCCGCGCGGGCCGGTGAACAGGCAGAGCTCGATGTCGCGTTCACCGGTCGCCTCGACCATCTCGGTGATCTCGGCGTCGGTCAGCATCCACACCCCGCTGCCCTGGCTGATCCGGTGGATCGGCACATCGAGCCGGGAGGCCTCCTTCAGGATGACGGCCAGCGCTTCGGGACCCTCGCACGAAGGGACCTCGGTGCGCCAGCGGCTGCCGCCCGGAAAGGAGTGGGTGGAGGTGTCGGCGGGGTCGAGGGCGGGCGCGCCCAGGCCGAGCGCGGTGAGTGCCTGCTCACCGGGCCTGCGGGCGGCCGTGGCGGAAGCGTCGGTGGTCACATGCTGTCCTTCGTGTTCGGTATTTCGGACAAGGTTCGCGGCTCACGTCATAAGGGGCTTTGGGTGTACGCCGGCACGGAGGCCGTCAGGTCGCCCCCGTACCGGCGTACGGCTAGGGGCGGAGCAGGACCTTTCCGACCTTCGGGTCGCCGGACCCCACCAGCTCGATGGCCTCGGAGAACTCGGCCAGTGGCAGCTCGTGCGTGACCAGGGGCAGCGGGTCGAGCAGCCCGGCCCCGAACACCCGCACGGTGTGCGACCAGGCGTCCGGCGGTGCCCCGAAGACGGTGTGCACCTCGAGCTGCCGTACGACCAGATCCGTCGGGTCGAGCCCGTCGGCGCCCGGTGCGGGGATTCCCGTCAGGACCAGCCGTCCGCCGCGCCTCAGCAGGGCGGCGGCGGTCTGCGCGGCCGACGCGGAGCCGGCGGTCTCGATCACCACGTCGAAGTCGTCGGGCAGCTCCTGGTCCCGGGTGCGGAAGTCGGTGGCCCCGAACCGCCTTGACAGCGTTTCCCTGTCGTTGCGCGTGCCCACCACCAGCAGCTCGGCCGGCGAGCCGGCCTTCAGGAACTGCACGGCGAACATACCCAGCGTCCCGGTGCCGACCACGGCCACCTTCTCGCCCGGCAGCGCGTGCGCCTTGATGGCGGCGGCCGCGATACAGGCGGCGGGCTCCAGCAGGGCGGCGGCCGTGAGATCGGCGTCGTCCGGCAGGACGTGCAGGAGCCGGGCCGGCAGGGTGAGGGTGGCGGCCATCGCCCCCGGCTGGGTGAAGCCGGTCTCCTCGTACCCGTCCGTGCACAGCGTCGTGTCGCCCGCGTGGCAGCGGTCGCAGACCTGGCAGTTGCGGAAGCCCTCACCGACGACCTTGCGGCCGACGAGCGAGGCGGGGACACCCGCGCCGACCGCCTGGACGGTCCCGGACCACTCGTGGCCCGGGGTCAGCGGGTAGCGGACGTACCCCTCGGGCCGGTTGCCCTGGTACACCTCGCGGTCGCTGCCGCAGATGCCGACCGCGTGCACCCGGACCAGCGCCTCGCCGGGGGCGGGCTCGCGCGGAGTGTGCGCGACGAGCCGGTGCTCGCCGGGCGCCTCGACGACGACGGCCGTGGTCACTGGGTGCCCTTCGGCTTGCGCTGCTCCCAGCCCTCGGCCCACAGGTCGAAGCGGGCCTGCTGCTGGGGGAACTCGGCGGCGGCGTCCACGTCCAGCTCGACCCCGAGACCGGGCTTGTCGGACAGGTGGAAGTACCCGTCGATCACCTCCGGCGCGCCCTTCACGACCTTCTTGATGTCCGCGTCGGCGAAGTCGTTGAAGTGCTCGAGGATCTTGAAGTTCGGGGAGGTGAAGCCGACCTGGAGCGAGGCGGCGGTCAGGACGGGCCCGCCCACGTTGTGCGGAGCGACGAGCACGTAGTGCGTCTCGGCGGTGGCGGCCAGCTTCCTGGTCTCCCAGATACCGCCGATGTGACCGACGTCCGGCTGGATGATGTCCACGGCCTGGCTCTCGAAGAGCTCGCGGAACTCGATGCGGTCGTGGATGCGCTCACCGGTGGCGACGGGGATGTCGACCTTGGCGGCGACCTTCTCCAGGGCCTTCAGGTTCTCCGGCGGGCAGGGCTCCTCCAGCCAGGCGGGCTTGAAGGGCGCCAGCTCGCGCGCCAGCCGGACGGCGGTCGCGGGGGAGAACCGGCCGTGCATCTCCAGCATCAGCTCGGCGTCCGGCCCGATGGCGTCGCGGACGGCCTCGATCAGGGACACGGCGTAGAGGCTCTGCTCGTGGTCCAGCTCGAAGTGCCCGGTGCCGAAGGGGTCGATCTTCAGCGCCTTGTAACCGCGCTCCATGACCCCCTGGGCGGCCTTGTGGTACGCCTCCGGGGTGCGCTCCGTCGTGTACCAGCCGTTGGCGTACGCCTTGACCTTGTCGGTGACCTTGCCGCCCAGCAGCTGCCAGACGGGCACCCCGAGCGCCTTGCCCTTGATGTCCCAGCACGCCATCTCGACGACGGCGATGCCCGACATCACGATCTCGCCGGCCCGCCCGTAGTCGCCGTACTTCATCCGGCGCACCAGGTCCTCGACAGCGAACGGGTCAGAGCCGAGAATGTGATTGGCCTCGGCTTCCTTCAGATAGCCGATCAGCGCGTCGGTGTGGCCCAGCATGCGGGTCTCGCCGACACCCGTGATGCCCTCGTCGGTGTGCACCAGGACGTAGGTCAGGTTGCGCCACGGCGTCCCGACCACGTGCGTGCTGATTCCGGTGATGCGCACGGAAGTTACCCTTCGGCTGTTCGAGATTTCGTCACACGTTCGAAATGCTGACCAGACAGTAAAGACCGTGTGAGCGGGGTGTCAATGGGGAGCACAGTTAACGGTTTCGACACTTTCGACGCCCCTTTCGAAACCGAGGGCGTGCCGGTGTGTGACAGGTCACTCGAGCTGGCGCGCCGGTGTGGCCGGTTTCCCACACAACTTTCACAGGCGTGCCTAGGAACGTGACCAGGCAGGAACTTAGTCTTCCCGCGTCATGGACTACTGCCACCCGTGCCGACGGCACCTCAACGGCGCCCTCGCCTGCCCGGGGTGCGGCGCACCTGTCGAACAGCCGGGCGGGTATCCGCAGCGTTTCGAACCGGGCCCGGACGGCGCGCAGGAAACGTTCCGGCAGGAGGGGGCCGGCGCCCCGGACGCCCCAGCGGGCGCCGAGCCGGGCGCGGAGACGGACGACGGACCCCGCGTTCCCGGCCGCGCCGCACGCCGCCGGGAGCAGGGCCGGGGCGGCAGGAGCCGGGGGCGTGGACCGTCCGCCTCGGCCGACGAACGTATCCCCGGCCCCTCCGGCGCCGACGCGAGCCGTCGCGATCGCAAGGCCGCGGCCCACCGCCGACGCCGTCGGCGCATCGTGCTGATCACCACCGGCTTCGTCCTGGCGGCGGGCGGCCTGAGTCTGGCCGAACTGGGCATCGACGCACCGGGGTTCTCCTCCTCACCGAACCCGGCGGCGGCAGGCGGCGAGTCGTCGGAGGTCGACGGCGGGACGGCGAAACCGAGTGCGTCCGCACAGCCGCTGGACGACAGGACGGACCCGGACGAGGGCGAGGGCGGGGCGTCGGCCTCCCCCGACGCCTCCCCGTCGGCGTCGGAGTCCGCCGAGGACGAGGACCACGCCTCGCAGTCCCCGGACAGGGGAGCCCAGTCGGCCACCGTCCCGGCCTCCTCCGCCCCCTCGACCCCGACCGACTCGGACTCCACCCCGGCCGCGGACCCGACCACGTCGGCCCCGTCCCCGGAGTCCTCGCCCTCGCCGTCGGAGACGTGCACACGCTTCCTGTGGTGGTGCTCGTAAGGCTCCGGCCGGGCGCTCCGCGCCGCCTCCGGGTCGCGCGCACGTCCCTCGTGCGAACGGCCCGGAGGCACTGCGGGACGGCATGTGTGCGAGTGCCTTGACCTGCGACGGAACACGGCGCCGCAGCCGATGGCGAGTGCCGTTGCAGCCGGGTGCGTTACTCAACCGTAACGGCCTTCCGTTGCAGCCCTCTTGACCGCCGCGAATTGTTAGCGCTCACAATGACCTCCGCATGTACCAGTCAATGTCCGGCGGCCGCGGGGGAGATGCGAGCACGGTGCCCCAACCCGCCTTCCCCGCCGGTCCCGTCGGGCTCCCCGGAACCACCGGGTGAAGCCACCGACGGGGAACCATCCGCCCACATCACAGGCCTTATCGGCAGACGAGCGCCAAGGAGGTGCGGCCGTGATACACACCCGGCTCCGGCCGCCCACCATGGCCGACGTGGCGCGCTTGGCCGGCGTGTCCCACCAGACCGTGTCCCGCGTCCTGGGGGACCACCCCAATGTGCGGGACGAGACACGGGCCCGGGTGCTGCGCGCGATCGAGGAGATGGGCTATCGCCGCAACTCCTCCGCGCGAGCCCTGGTGACCAGGCGCACCCGCACGCTGGGTGTCGTCGCCTCCGACACCACCCTCTACGGACCGGCCAGCACGCTGTTCGCGCTCGAGGAGGCGGCGCGCGCCCAGGGGTATCTCGTCTCGACGGTCAGCTTGCGCAAACTGACCGTGGAAGAGCTGTCCGAGGCCCTGGACCACCTCAGCGAGGGCGGGGTGGAAGGAGTGGTCGCCATCGCCCCGCAGCGGTCGGCGGTGGAGGCTCTGGCCGAACTCCGCCACCCGTTCCCGGTGGTGATCGTCGGCAGCGGGCCGGGGGTGGACATCCCCAGCGTCAGCGTGGACCAGTACCTGGGTGCGCGGCTGGCCACCGGCCATCTGCTGGCCGCCGGCCACCGCAAGGTCTGGCACCTCGCCGGACCCGAGGACTGGCAGGAGGCCGCCGACCGGGCCGCCGGCTGGCGGGCGTCGCTCGAAGCGGCGGACGTCGAACCGCCCGTGCTGCTGCGCGGGGACTGGAGTCCGCTGTCGGGCTACCGCGCCGGCCAGGAACTGGCCGGCTGGGTGGGCCGAGGGCTGACCGCCGTCTTCGTCGCCAACGACCAGATGGCCCTCGGGGCGTTGCGGGCCCTGCGTGAGGCGGGGGTCCGAACTCCCCAGGACGTCGCGGTGGTCGGCTTCGACGACATCCCGGAGTCGGAGTTCTTCGCGCCGCCCCTCACCACGGTCCGCCAGGACTTCTCGACGGTGGGCCGGCGAGGCATCGCGCTGCTGCTGGAACTGATCGAGGGCAGGCCGCCCGCCACCACGCCCCGGATCGCGATCGAGCCCCAACTCGTCGTCCGGGCCAGCTCCTATCCCTACGCCGCTCAATCCGAGGGCGTCCCCCTCTGACGAACCGATCGGCCGCTCTCGCCCAGCAGTGTGGCCGGTATACCGAACAGCGATCGACAGGCTGGACGCACCGCGGCCGGTCGCTTGAGTACCAGCGGTCCATCCCCGGGCCGGCTCTTCAAAGGAGAAGAACATGCTCAGCAGAAGGAACTTCCTCACCGCGGCGGTCGGCGTGGCGGCCGCGGGCGGCCTGGCGGCCTGCGCCAAGGAGGACGACAGCACGTCGAGCTCCTCCTCCGGCGGCAGCAAGGCCCTCACCCTCGGCTTCTCCCAGGTCGGCGCGGAGAGCGGCTGGCGCGCCGCCAACACCACCTCGGTGAAGGACGCGGCCAAGGACGCGGGCTACACCCTCAAGTTCTCCGACGCCCAGCAGAAGCAGGAGAACCAGATCTCCGCGATCCGCAGCTACATCGCGCAGAAGGTCGACGTCATCGCCTTCTCGCCGGTGGTCGTCACCGGCTGGGACGCGGTGCTCAAGGAGGCCAAGGCCGCGAAGATCCCGGTGGTCCTCACCGACCGCTCGGTGGAGACCTCCGACGACTCCCTGTACGTCACGCTGGTCGGCTCCGACTTCACCGACGAGGGCCGCCGCGCCGGCAAGATCCTGGAGAAGGTCCTGGAGAAGGCCGGCCACAAGGGCGCGGTGAAGATCGCCCAGCTGGAGGGCACCACCGGCGCCGCCCCCGCGATCGAGCGCGCCAAGGGCTTCAAGGAGGTCATGGACGCCGACCACGCGGACGACTGGAAGATCGTCGTCAGCCAGACCGGTGACTTCACCCGCGCCGGCGGCAAGCAGGTCATGGCGGCCTTCCTGCAGTCCAACCCCGACATCAACGTGCTCTTCGCGCACAACGACGACATGGCCATCGGCGCCATCCAGTCCATCGAGGCGGCGGGCAAGAAGCCCGGCACGGACATCTTGATCGTCTCGATCGACGGCGTGAAGGACGGCTTCGTGGCCATGTCCGAGGGCAAGATCAACGCGATCGTCGAGTGCAACCCGCTGCTCGGCCCCCAGCTGATGGACGTCGTGAAGAAGGTCAAGGACGGCGAGAGCGTCGAGCGCTGGATCAAGACCAAGGAGGGCGACTTCATGCAGGACCAGGCCAAGGCCGCGCTCCCGAGCCGCAAGTACTGACCGACGTACCCACCGACAGGGAGCCCGCGGCCGACCGAGCGCCATCGGTCCCGGGGCTCCCTGCGGGCCTGAACCCATCGCATCGGGCATGAACACATCGCAACTAGGAGCACTGCCATGGCAGAGCCGCGGCCCGTCCTGGAAATGACGGGCATAGTCAAAGAGTTCCCGGGGGTACGGGCTCTGTCGGATGTCGACTTCCGGCTCTTCCCCGGCGAGATCCACGCCCTGATGGGCGAGAACGGCGCGGGCAAGTCCACCCTCATCAAGGTGCTGACGGGGGTCTACTCCCTGGACGGCGGCACGATCACGCTGGACGGCAGGTCCGTGCACATCGCCAGCCCGCTGCAGGCTCAGCAGGCCGGCATCAGCACGGTCTACCAGGAGGTCAACCTCTGCCCGAACCTGTCGGTGGCGGAGAACATCTTCATCGGTCGCGAACCGACCCGCCTGGGCCGCATCCAGTGGAAGCGGCTGCGCCAGGAGGCGGCAGCGCTGGTGGACCGGCTCGGACTCGACATCGACGTCACCGCCCCGCTGTCCTCGTACCCGCTGGCCGTACAGCAACTGGTCGCGATCGTACGGTCGGTGGGCACCGGTGACGGCGGCGGCGAGGGAGCGGGCACCAAGGTGCTGGTCCTCGACGAGCCGACCTCCAGCCTCGACCGCGACGAGGTCCTCGAACTGTTCGCCCTGATGCGGCGGTTGAAGGACGAGGGGGTCGCGATCCTGTTCGTCTCGCACTTCCTCGACCAGATCTACGAGGTCTGCGACCGGATGACCGTACTGCGCAACGGCACCCTGGTCGGCGAGCACATGGTCGGCGACCTCGACCAGGTCGGCCTGGTCAAACTGATGATCGGCAAGGACCTGGACCAGCTGGAGGAGCTCCACGACCACCAGTTGCACGCGGACGTCGGCGAGACGCTGCTGCACGCCGAGGGCCTCGGCAGGACCGGCGCCATCGCCCCCTTCGACCTGGAGATCAAGAAGGGCGAGGTCCTCGGACTGGCCGGTCTGCTCGGGTCGGGGCGCACCGAACTCGCCCGGCTGCTCTTCGGCGCCGACCACCCGGACAGCGGCAAGGTGTCCATCGGCGGCAGGCAGGTCTCGATGAGCGCCCCGAACAACGCGATCGGCGCCGGTGTCGCGTTCTGCTCGGAGAACCGCAAGACCGAGGGCCTGGTGCCCGAGCTGACGGTGCGGGAGAACATCATCCTGGCCCTGCAGGCCTCGCGCGGCTGGACCCGGCCCATCCCGGCCGCCCAGCGCGACGAACTCGTCGCCAAGTACATCAAGGCGCTGGACATCCGCCCCGCCGACCCCGAGGCCAGGGTCGGCCGGCTCAGCGGCGGCAACCAGCAGAAGGTGCTGCTGGCCCGTTGGCTGATCACCCAGCCGAAGCTGCTGATCCTGGACGAACCGACCCGCGGCATCGACGTCGGGGCGAAGGCGGAGATCCAGAAGCTGGTGGTGTCGCTCTCCGAGGAGGGCATGTCCGTGCTGTACATCGCGGCCGAACTGGAGGAGGTGCTCCGGCTCAGCCACACCATCGGCGTGCTGCGTGACCGCAAGCTGGTGGCCCGGCTCACCAACGGGCCCGAGATCACCCCCAGCCGCATCCTGGAGACCATCGCGAGCGGAGAGCACCAGTGACCACCCCTTCCCGATGGCGAGCGCTGACACACCACCAGCTGTTCTGGCCGGTCGCGATCCTGGTCGCCCTGCTGCTCGTCAACGTCCCCTTCACCCCTGACTTCTTCTCCGTCCGGATGTCGGACGGCCACCTCTACGGCAGCCTCGTCTCGATCGTGCTGTTCGGCTCGCCCCTCATCCTGGTGGCGGTCGGCATGACCCTGGTCATCGCCACCGGCGGCATCGACCTCTCCGTCGGCGCCGTGGTCGCCATCACCGGAGCGCTGGCCTGCTCGCACATCAGCCACCAGAAGGACCAGAACGCCCTGGCCGGGGTGCTGCTCGCGATGGGCCTGGGCCTGCTGGCCGCGGTCGTCTGCGGTCTGTGGAACGGCTTCCTGGTCGCCAGGATGGGCATCCAGCCGATCATCGCCACGCTGATCATCATGGTCGCCGGACGCGGTGTCGCCCAGCTGATCACCGACGGACAGATCATCACCATCAACAGCGACCCGTACAAGCTGATCGGCGGCGGCTACTGGCTCACCCTGCCGTTCTCCATCTTCGTGGTCGCCGTCGTCGTCGCCGTCACCGTGGCCCTGACCCGCCGCACGGCGCTCGGTCTGCTGGTCGAGTCCGTCGGCGGCAACGCCGAGGCCAGCCGCCTGGTGGGCATCAGGTCCCGGCGCATCAAGATCATGGTGTACGCGTTCTGCGCGCTGTGCGCGGGCATCGCGGGCCTGATGATCAGCTCAAACACCTCGGCCGCGGACGGCAACAACGCCGGCCTGTGGATCGAACTAGACGCGATCCTCGCCGTGGTGATCGGCGGCACCTCGCTGCTCGGCGGCCGGTTCTCGATCGGCGGCACGGTGGTGGGCGCCCTCGTCATCCAGACCCTTACCACCACGATCTACACCATCGGCGTGCCGACCCAGACCAACCTCGTCTTCAAGGCCGCCGTCGTCATCATCGTCTGCCTGCTGCAGTCCCCGAAGTTCCGCGCCAAGGTCTTCGGCGGCAAGCGCCTCGGGGCCCGGCGGGCCGCGGGCCCGGCCCAGGACGCCCCGCCGGCCGACGCCGCTCCCAAGATGGAGGTGTCGCGATGAGCGCGACCACCCAGAGCCCCGTGGCGCCGGACAGCCGTACGCCCTCCAAGGCCGGCCGGCTGCTCGGCGACCGGCGACTGCCCGTCCTCGTCACGGCCGTGCTCTTCCTCGCGATGTACCTCGGGGGCCTGAGCCGCTACCAGAACTACGGCTTCGGCGAACTCCAGGTCTTCCTGAACCTGTTCATCGACAACGGCTACCTGCTGGTCGCCGCCGTCGGCGCCACCTTCGTGATCCTGTCCGGGGGGATCGACCTGTCCGTGGGGTCGATGATCGGGTTCACCACCATGTTCACGGCGTGGCTGGTGGAGCGTCAGGGGCTGCCGCTCGCACTGGTGATCCCGATGGCACTGGCCGTGGGCGCGCTCGGCGGCTACGTGATGGGCTATGTGATCCACAACTTCGAGATCCAGCCCTTCATCGTGACGCTCGCCGGGCTCTTCCTCTTCCGCGGTCTGTGTCTGGTCATCAGCAAGGAGTCGATCTCCATCTCCGACTCCTCGGTGAGCAGCATGGCGCAGGCACAGGTGTCACTCGGCGGGGGCTTCCTGTCGATCGGCGCGATCGTCGCCCTGGCCGTCCTCGCCGTGGCGTTCTACGTCCTGCACTACACCCGCTTCGGGCGCCGGGTGTACGCGATCGGCGGCAACGAGCAGTCGGCCATGCTGATGGGGCTCCCGCAGGGCGGCACGAAGATCGCCGTGTACACGGTGAGCGGCTTCTGCTCGGCCCTCGCCGGTCTCCTCTTCACCCTGTACATCCAGTCCGGCGACCCGTTGCACGCGACCGGTATGGAACTCGACGCGATCGCCGCGGTCGTCATCGGCGGCACGCTGCTGACCGGTGGCTCCGGGTACGTCCTGGGCACCCTCTTCGGTGTCCTCGTGCTGGGCCTGATCAAGAGCATCATCCAGTTCGAGGGCACGCTCAGCTCCTGGTGGACGAAGATCGCCACCGGCGTGCTGCTCTGTGTGTTCATCCTGGTCCAGCGCCTCATGACGACCCGCAGGAAGACCTGAGCCGCCTCGGAGGTCGTCTTCACCCTTGGTGTGAGATTTCTTCCGAGCGGTCCATGAACGACGGCGCGGCCAAGGCATACACCGCCTTGGACACCGCCCTCTCGGCACAGAGCGGCAGCGGGAACGACGGCCTGACGCAGACTTCCGGGGAGATGCCGACAGACCTGGTACGGATGGTCCAGGAACACGGGAGTGCCGCCATGTACGACGACAGCGATGAGTACCGGCCGCGGATGTGGGCCGGCAAGCGGATGCCGGACGGGCGCCTTGCGGCGATCTCGGTCGACATGACTCCCGACCAGCTCAGCCGCCGCGCCCCGGACCGGTCGCCTCGGGCCAGGCCCAGGTCATCGGCGCGTCGCTGCTCTTCTCGAACGCCGCCGACGGCGGAGCCATCGCCACGCTCCGGCTGCCGAAGGCGGGCTGACACCACAGAACCGAGCTCGGCTCGCGCGGGAGAGCAGGGTGGTGCGGGAGGGGTGCCGGTCGAGCAGTCCGGGCAGGCAGACGGCCTCCGCGATCCGGCGGGCGGTCGTGACGCCGAGGAACTGGGCGGAGGCGGGCAGGACTTCGAGCTCCGCGAGCACGGCCGGCTCGTCGCGGGCCCACAACGCCCGGACGAGCGGCCGTAGTTCGTCGTCGCTGGGGAGAACGAACCCCAGGAGGTCGTCGGGGGCCCGCACAGCAGGCCCCCGGTCCGGGCCGGCTCCCGGCCCAGGCAACGGGCCGCGTCCCGCCGCCGCCCGTCCGGCAGCGGCAGATCGGCTACGGCGGCCAGGACGGCCCCCCGGTGCCGCCCCCGGATGCCCAGCGCCTCGAAACGGCGGTGCGGGGCACCGGCGTTGTCGGGCAGGGGATCCAGCGCCTCCCGGACAGCCGCCCTTGCCTCCTGGTACGGCAGGAGCGGGGGAAGGCCCGGCGGGGAGGAGCGAGGGCTCTTGTAACCTCGCGTGGGCGGAAGTCCGCCGGGTGACTCGCGCACCAGGCGCAGGACATGGTCGTACAGCGCGCCGCTCACCGGGCGGCATGCAGGGAGCGTGTCAGCTCGACGGACGCTCTGTCGAACGGAAATGAGAGGGAGAAGCGCGTGATGGTGCTCGTTCTGTCAGGGGTCCTCGTGCTCGTCGTCGGCGGGTGCGCCTGTGTCTGGTGGGCGGCACGCGGTGGCCCGCGCTGGACCCGCGCGGTGGCCACCGCGACCCTGGCGGCAGGCGAACTGGCACGCAGAGCATCCATCAGGAAGAACGAGACGGGCTCGGACGGCTAGGGCCCTGACCCGGGGTGCTGTCTTCGGTCATGGTCTGGGTGCCGATGACGTCGAGGAGCCGGAGCCGGTCGGCGGCGTCGCTGCCGGGAGCGGCGGTGTAGGCGACGATGCGCAGATCGCTGCCGGGAGCCGTCAGCACGTCACAGTCGAAGGTGATCGCGCCGGCATCAGGGTGATGGACGGTCTTGGTGTCCGACTCGTGGACGCCGACGATGCCCGTGTCCCACAGGCGTACGAAGTCGGTGCTGACACCCCGCAGGTCCTTGATCAGGGAGCGCAGTCCGGCATCGGCGGGGTAGCGGGCGGTCGCCGCCCGGAGATCGCCGACCATGGCCGCCTCGAACCGGGCCTCCTGCTCGGGGGTGTGGCTGACCCGGCTGGGCAGACCGCTGAAGTGCCGCCAGACGATGTTGCGCTCGCGTCCGCGCAGCGCGGACAGGTCGCCGAACAGGGCCGCCCACAACGGGTTCCACAGAATCAGGTTCCAGGCGGCGTCGTGCACGCTCAGCGGTGAGCCGTCCAACTGGTCGAGCAGTCGTCGGACCCCCGGTGGAACGTGGGCCGACAGCTGCCCGGGACCCGGCGCCGGCTGGTCCGCGAGGAGGAACAGGTATTCACGCTCGGCTGCCGACAGCCGCAGGGCACGGGCCAGCGCGGACAGGACCTGCGCCGAAGGGGACGTGGCCCGGCCCTGTTCCAGGCGGGTGATGTAGTCCACCGACAGACCGGCGAGCTGGGCCAGTTCCTCGCGGCGCAGTCCGGCGGCCCGACGTACCCCGCCCGCGGGCAGTCCGACCGTGGCAGGGGCGATCCGGTCCCGCCAGCCATGCAGGGCTCTGCCCAGTTCCCTGGATTCGCTCACCGTCCCAGTATCGCGCGGCCGCGCCGGGACAGCCTGGTACTGCCGGTCCACTGGCTGAGGCGGGTACTGCCTGTTCGTCCGCGGTGCGCCGACGGTGGAGACATCACCGACCCACCGATCACCGGAGTGAGCACATGACCACCACATTGATCACCGGAGCGAACAAGGGCCTCGGTTTCGAGGCGGCTCGTCGTCTGATCGAGGCCGGGCACACCGTCTATGTCGGGGCACGCGATGCCCACCGCGGCCGGACGGCGGCCGACACGCTCGGCGCCCGCTTCGTTCAACTCGACGTCACCGACGAGGATTCGGTGAAGTCCGCGGCCGAATTCGTCCGCGCGGACGCGGGCCGTCTCGACGTCCTGGTCAACAACGCCGGCATCGTGGGCGCGCGCAAGCCGGTCGGCGAGGTCACCGGGGCCGACATGCTGACCACGTACGACACGAACGTCTTCGGCGTCGTGCGGGTCACGCACGCCTTCCTGCCGCTGTTGGAGGCGAGCGACGCCCCGGTCGTCGTCAACGTCAGCAGCGGTCTGGGCTCACCGGCCGCGTGCGCCGACCCGAGCCGGGTGGAGTTCCAGGTGACAGTGCTGGACTACAACTCGTCCAAGACCGCGCTGGTCATGGTCACCGCGCAGTACGCCAAGGCGTTCCCCGCCGTCCGGTTCAACGCAGTCGACCCCGGTTACACCGCCACCGACCTCAACGGCCACCAGGGCGTCCAGACCATCGAAGAGGGCGCGGAGATCATCGTCCGCATGGCCTCGATCGGCGCCGACGGCCCGACCGGCGGTTTCTTCGACAAGGCCGGCCCGGTCGTCTGGTGACGGTCCGGTCGCTGATGCGTGGGCGACGGCAGCCGGCGGGTCGTGCGGTCCGCCGACTGCCCGGGAAACGGCGCGGAGAATCGGTCCCGGAGCGGGTCGCTCGGCCACGAAGGTCTTCCCGCGACCGGGTTCGGGATCAGCTCTTGGTGCCGTCCACGATGACCGGGGTGCCGTTCGAGTCCGTGCCGCAGGGCACCGCGTACACCGGGTTGGCCTTCGCGGCCTCCTTGTAGGCCTCCAGGCACTGGTTGTAGAGCACCTTGTCGCTCAGCGACTTCTCGAGGATCTCGTTGGCGCGGGCGATGCCCTCCGCCTCGATCCGCTTGCGCTCCGCCTCCGCCTTGGCCGTGCGCGCCGCCTCCTGGGACCGCTCGGTGGCCTGCTCCTGCTGGATCTTCTTGTCGATCTGGTCCTGCAACTGCTCCGACGGCCGCACATTGCGCAGGTTGACGGCGGTGACGTCGATCCCGCGCGGCGCCAGCCGCTCCTTGATGCTGTCGGCGATCTCCGTGCCGATCTTCTCCCGGGCGGAGGCGTAGCCCTCCTCGCTGGTGTGCTTGGCGAAGACGTTGCGGATGATCTCGCGGCTGTCCGGCAGCACGAGCCGCGCCTGCACACCCTCCGCGCTGCCCGCCAGCCGGTACAGCTCGACCGCCTTCGCCGGTATGACGGCCCACTTGATGGTGACGTCCGCGTACAGCACGCCGCCCTGCGAGGAGCGGACCTCGACCACGTCCTTGTCGTTGAGATCGAGGTCGACGGGCCGTGTGGAGAACGACGTGACCTCGGTGAACGGCGACTTGAACTGGATGCCCGAGGTCAGCGGGCTGCCGACCTTGCCGAAGGTCACCGGCACACCGACCTCGTAGGCGCTCACGACATGGATGCAGGAGAAGATCCCCGCGAGCACGCCCCCCACGGCGCTGAGCGCCGCTCCCAGTCTCCATCTGCCGGGGCTGGTGCGACCGCGGCCGACGAAGAAGAGCACGACCGCCGCCATGAGCAGCAGAATGCACAGCACGAACACAGGATCCCCCTCCGAGTACGGACCACGCCGCGTACACGTCACATGCGGCGCGCAGCGCATGGTAATGGGCGAGATCCGTGCGGTGTGTGCCGTTTCCGGCATCGGCGGCCCGTGCCGTCGCCCGGGTCAGGCGCCCAGCATCCGCCGCAGCAACCCCCGCAGCACCACCCGCTCCTCCTCGCCGAGGCCCGCCAGTGGCTCGCGGGCGAAGCGGAGGGACTCGCGCAGGCCCTTGGCGACCTTGCGGCCCTCCTCCGTGGCGGCCGCGAGTTTCACGCGGCGGTCGGCGGGGTCGGGCCGCCGCTCCACCAGGCCCCGGCTCTCCAGGCGGTCGACGATGCCCGTCACGTTGGACGGCTCGCACTTGAGTTTCTGGGCCAGCTTGCGCATGGGAAGGGGTTCGAGGGACAGGAGACTCAGCAGACGGGCCTGGGCCCCGGTGAGGGTGTGGTCGGCGGCCGCCTCCTCGTAGTCCTCGTAGAAGCGGGCCACGACCTCGCCGATCAGCTCGACGACCTCCATGGTCAGGGCGTCGGGGACAGGGGTCCGTTGTGAGGTGGCCATGGATCCGAGGATACCCCTTTACTTGACAACCTGAAATATTCAGGAGCATGGTTGTTTCAGGTAGTGAAGCTTTTGATGTGAAAGGCGCCCCCCATGACTGACTCCGCTCTCCCCGCCACCAGCCGCGAATGGCGTCTGCTCAGCCGTCCCGTCGGCTGGCCGAAGCCCGAGGACTTCGAGCTGGCCGAGACGGAGATCCGTCAGCCGGGCTCCGGTGAGGTGCTCGTGCGCAACGAGTACCTCTCCGTCGACCCGTACATGCGCGGCCGGATGAGTGCCGCGAAGTCGTACGTCGCCCCCTTCGAGCTGGGCAAGGCCATGCAGGGCGGGGCGGTCGGCGAGGTCGTCGCCTCCGGTGCCGAGGGGATCGCCGTCGGCGACCACGTGCTGCACTTCGGCGGCTGGCGCGAGTACGCGACCGTCGACGCCAAGCAGGCCGTCAAGGTCGACCCCGAGGCCGCGCCGCTCTCCGCCTACCTCGGCGCGCTCGGCATGACCGGCCTCACCGCCTACGCCGGCCTGCTGCGCACCGCCGCCTTCAAGGAGGGCGACGCCGTGTTCGTCTCCGGCGCGGCGGGTGCCGTCGGCAGCCAGGTCGGACAGATCGCCAGGCTCAAGGGGGCCTCGCGGGTCATCGGGTCCGCCGGGTCCGACGACAAGGTCAAGCTCCTCGTCGAGGAGTACGGCTTCGACGCCGCCTTCAACTACAAGAACGGCCCGGTGGGCGAGCAGCTGCGGACGGCCGCTCCCGACGGCGTCGACGTCTACTTCGACAACGTCGGCGGGGAACACCTCGAGGCCGCCATCGGCTCCCTCAACCACGGTGGCCGGATAGCGATCTGCGGCATGATCTCCGTCTACAACAACACCGAGCCCGCCCCCGGCCCCAAGAACCTCGCCCGTCTCATCCAGACCCGCGGCCGGATCGAGGGCCTCCTCGTCGGCGACCACTACGACCTGCAGCCGCAGTTCGTCCAGGAGGTCGGCGCCTGGATCCGCTCCGGCGAGCTGAAGTACCGCGAGACGGTCGTCGAGGGCATCGAGAACAACCTGGAGGCGTTCCTCGGCGTCCTGCGCGGCGACAACACGGGCAAGATGATCGTCAAGATCTGAGGGGCGGCCCCCGCTTGGGCGTGACGTTCGCCGCCCGCGGTCGTTGCGTACGACGAAGGCCGTGCCCCTGGACGTGGGGCGCGGCCTTCACCCGTGCACGCCGTACACCCGTACACGCCTCGTGCCCGCGCACGCCTCACACGGTGAGCGCCGCCCTGTGGACGGCCGCCGCCAGGCGGTTGTTCTCCGGCGCCGCCCCGCCGGGGAACGCGAACCGGCGCCGCGTGTACCCGTAGGCGAGGCCGCTGCGCGGATCCGCGAACGCCTGACAGCCGCCCGCCCCGCTGTGCCCGAACGCCCCGGCGCCCAGGAACGGGTGCCAGGTGTCCGCGGTCGCCTGGAAACCGATGCCGAACGCTTTGTGCGCACGGGCCACCAGGTCGTACCCGACCGAGTGGAACTGCCCGAACTCGGCCGCCGTGTCCTCCTTCAGCAGCGGCGCCTTCCCCTCCATCTCGCTGATCGCCGCCGCGTACAGTCCCGCGAGACCGCGCGCCGAGGCGACCCCGCCCACCGAGGCCGGCCCCTTGGCCCGGATCAGCGGGTCGTTCGGCAGGAGTTCGAGGTCGGTGGGCTCGGCGGCATGCCGGTTGAAGGCGATGGCCGCGAGCGTGTGCGGGCCGCTCGGCACGGAGTCGAGGAGCACCCGCTGCTCGGCCGTCGGCGCCATCGGCCGGGCGCTGCGGAAGCGCGGCTCGTGCGCGGCGGGCAGCCCCAGGAAGAAGTCCAGCCCGTAAGGGGCGCGCACCCGTTCCTCGTACACCTCCTGGAGGGTACGGCCCGTGGCCCGCCGTACGACCTCGCCCGCGAGGGCGCCGATGACCAGCCCGTGGTAGCCGAAGGCGGTGCCCGGGCGCCAGAACGGGCGCTGGTCGGCGAGGCGTTCGGCGAGCTGCCGGTCGTCTGCGAGCTCCTGGGGCGAGAAGCCGGTCTCCGTGCCGACCACCCCCGCCCGGTGCGCGAGCAGCTCCCGCAGGGTCAGCAGGCCCTTGCCCTCGGCCGCGAACTCCGGCCAGTAGTAGGTCACCTTGCGGTCCAGCTCCAGCGTGCCGTCCTGGACGAGCAGCGCGACCACCAGATGCGCGGCGCCCTTGGTGGACGAGTACACCCCGTAGAGCGCGTCCGCGTCGGTGCCGTCCCCGGCCCACAGGTCGACGACCCGTCGGCCGTGCACATATGCGCACAACTGACCCTCGTAGTCCGGCCGTTCCTCCGCCACAAAGGCGGCGAACTCCTCCTTGACCGTCTCGAACCCTCCGGTCACGGTGCCGTGGATCTCCCTCGTCATCCGCTCCTCCTCGCACTCGGCCGCCTCTGGAGATCGGTACGGTGAGGCATACCTGTTCGACTCAACCGCTGTGACGTGGTGTTCGTGGCACCGATGAGCCGGACGGCCCATGAGGGCCGCCGGCAGTGGGCATGCTGGGGGTACCGGGCAGGGGTGCCCGGGGCGGTGCGCGAGGCGAGGAGAGCCATGGCGACCATCCTGTCCCTGCCCAGCAGGGACGACGTGCTGCGTATCGCCCGCAGCACCACCGACATCACCGGACAACTTCTCGACACCGCGGGCAACATCACCAGGATCGCGATCAACACCCTCGACCCGAGGGACGGTTCGGGCGCCGAGGCGCTGCGGGTGCTGCGGCGGACGACGGCCGAGCTCGCCGAGGCCAGCGCCACTCCCGAGGCCCAGGAGGCCTTCTACCGCACCGTCGAGGCCCTCACCCGGCTCGGCACCAGCGGGGCGCCCCTGGCGGCGCACCCGTTGGGCGAACCGGCCCGTGCGCTTCTCACCGCCCTGGGGGAGGGCCTGCTCCCGGTGCTGGACGCGGTGGAGCCGGCGGCGGAGGAGTTCGCGGCGGTCCTGCGGGAGCTGGTCGAGGCGGCCGCGCCGCTGCTTCCCGCGGGCGCCGGTCTGGCCGCGGGCGCCCTGCTCGCCGCGGCCCCGCTGCTGCGGGCGGCGGCGGAGGTGCTGCACGACTCCTCCCCGGAACTGCGCCGCATCGCGGACGCGGTCACGGCGGCCGTGGCCCCGATGGCGCCCGTGCAGGCGGCGCTGGCGCAGCGGGCGGCGACGGCGGGCGCGGACGTCGTACGCGCCGCGCTGCCCGCCCTCGCCGACCTGACGGAGGCGGCGGCCGACTCGGCACAGGCGGTCCGCCCGGTCCTGGTGGCGGGCGAGGAACTGATGATCACGGGCCTGGAACGGCTCCAGCCCGCCCTGGTGGCCGGCGCCTCCCGAGCGGGCCGCGCGGCCCGGGCGACGGCGGTACGGGTGGCGGCGGCCGTGTCGCCCTCGGGCACGGAGGGGGAGGTGCTGGTGGCCGTGCCGGTGTGATCACCGGTCACCGGAGGTCCCGGGATCGGCCGAAGTGGATGATGTGCACACGACCGATAGAGTTCGGCCATGCGTGATCTCGGGGTGGGTTTCCAGTACCTGATGAAGGGCCAGCGCTGGGTGGCCCGGCACGGAAAGCAGTACGGCTTCGGGCTGGTGCCCGGTCTGATCACGCTCGTCCTGTATCTGGCGGCCCTGGTGGCGCTGGCCGTGTGGGGCACGGACTTCGTCGCCTGGGCGACCCCCTTCGCCGACGACTGGCAGAGTCCCTGGCTCGGCCTCTTCCGCGGTTTCCTCACCCTCGTCCTCTTCGCCCTCGGGCTGCTGCTCGCCGTCCTCACCTTCACCGCCGTCACCCTGCTCATCGGCCAGCCGTTCTACGAGAGCCTCTCCGAGACGGTCGACCGGGACGTGTCCCCCGACGGCACCGCACCGGAGTCCGGCCTGCCGCTCTGGCGCGAGCTGTGGATCTCCGCCCGGGACAGCCTGCGCATCCTGGTCCGCGCCGCGCTCTGGGGCGTCCTGCTCTTCGCCCTCGGCTTCGTGCCGTTCGTCGGCCAGACGGTGATCCCGGTGATCGGCTTCTTCGTCACCGGCTTCTTCCTCACCGAGGAACTCACCGCCGTCGCCCTCCAGCGCCGCGGCGTCGACCTGCGCGCCCGCCTCGCCCTGCTCCGTTCCCGCAAGACCCTGGTCTGGGGCTTCGGCACCCCCCTGGGCCTGGCCTTCCTGGTCCCCGTCGTCGCGGTGTTCCTGATGCCGGGCGCGGTCGCCGGCGCCACCCTCATGGCCCGCGACCTGCTCGGCGAGGAGAACCGCGACGAGGACAGCGAGGCCGAGGAGGAGCTCACCGCATGACCGAGTCGTTCGCCGTCGCCGTCGGCGCCCCGGGCGGGCGGCCCCACCGATGACGTCGCGCCCCCTGACCCCCGGCGAGCTCAACCGCGCCACCCTGGCCCGCCAACTCCTCCTGCGGCGCGAGCCGCTGACGATCCCCGACGCGGTTCGCCGGGTCGTCGCCCTCCAGGCCCAGCACCCCGCCTCGCCGTACATCGCCCTCTGGAACCGCGTCGCCGGCTTCGAACCGGCCGCCCTCGACGAGGCGTTCGCCACCCGCACGGTGGTGAAGGCCACCCTGATGCGGATCACGCTGCACGCCGTGCACGCCGACGACCACCGCCCCTTCCGCGGCGCGATGCAGCAGACGCTGTACGGCTCCCGCCTGGGAGCCCGGTTCGCCGAGTCCGGGCTCACCCCCGCGGACGCGGAGGAACTCGTCCCGGAACTCCTGGAGTTCACCCGTCGGCAGCGCACCGCCGCCGAGATCGAGACCTGGCTGGCGGAACGCGTCGGCGCCGAACGGAAGGCGGCCGCCTGGTGGGGGCTGCGCGCCTACGCCCCGCTCCTGCACGCCCCCACCGAAGCCCCCTGGTCCTTCGGCCTCCGCCCTTGCTTCGTCGCGGCGCCGCCCGGCCCACCGCTCGCCGGCCGCACTCCGGAGCCGGCGGCCCTGCGCACCCTGGTCCTGCGCTACCTGGCCGCCTTCGGCCCGGCGACGGTGGCCGACATCGCCCAGTTCGGCCTGCTCCAGCGGGCCCACGTCCGCAAGGCCCTGCGCGCCCTCGACGACGGCACCCTCGAGCACCTCACCGCCTCCGACGGCAGCCGGCTGTACGACGTCCCGGACGCCCCCCGCCCCCCGGCCGACACCCCGGCCCCGCCCCGCCTCCTGCCTCTGTGGGACAGCGTCCTGCTGGCCTACGCCGACCGTTCCCGGGTGATCCCCGCGGAGTACCGCAAGCTGGTCACCCGCATCAACGGGGACGTCCTGCCGACCCTGCTCGTCGACGGCCGGGTCGCGGGCGTCTGGCGCGTCACCGAGGCCGGCGTCGAGGCGAGCGCCTTCCACCCGCTGCCCGCACCCGTATGGGAGGGCCTGGCCGCCGAGGCCCGCTCACTGAGCGCTCTCCTCGCCGACCGCGACCAGTCCCTCCACAACCGCTACGCCCACTGGTGGGCCAAGCTCCCGACCCCCGCCGAGGTGCGGCTACTCACCGGCCGCCACGGCTAGGATCGCCCGTACCTGGGCCACGATGTCCAGCCGGTTCCGTACGAACTCCGGGTCGGTCACCTCGGTGGTGTTCCCGGTGCCGAACTGCAGCACAGGCGTGTGGACATGGCCTCCGGGCAGGCGGTCGTGCAGGCCCAGCCGGTCCCGCAGCAGGGTGGCCCGGTAGGCGATCTCGTTCGACAGGTAGTTCCCGCCGCCCCCGGCCCGCGCGGTCGACCCCGCCGTGGGCCCGTCCGCCCGCACCACCGCCTCCGTGCCGCCCGCCGGTATCTCGGTCACGCTCGTGTTGTCGTACACCGGGAACCGGCCCGTGTCGGCCGCGACGATCGCCGCGTACGGCAGGGTCGTCGTCGTCCACTGCGGCTGCGAGGCGGGGTCGGTGACGGGGACGGTCTCGGTCCGGCCGATGTTGTCGTTGTCGGGGAAGCCGCCCCGCCAGGCGCCGTTCGTCCGCTCCACGTCGAAGCGCCCGACCCGCCCCTGGCTCACGGTCGTGAACAGGTCGACGTGCGGGAGGTAGGGGCGGAGGGTGCGCTCCACCGTGCCCTCCGCGAAGTCCTGCCAGCGCACCGGGAACACGGCCGTCTCCACCCGGGCCGGGCCCTCCGCCGTCCGGATCACGGTGCCGTCGAGAGCGAGGGCGCTCGCCCCGGAGGGGTTGGAGATCCGGATGTCCCGGTCCAGGGTGAACGGGTCGAAACCGGTGACGAGGATCCGTTTGAGCCCCTTGGCCTGCCGCCCCCGCGGATAGCGGATGTCGGTCTGCCCGCGCGAGGTGCGCTCCAACGAGTCGAGCAGCGTCGTCCGTTGGCGCGCCGAGAGGCCGAACGACGGCTCCCAGGTGCGTACTTCCCGGGTCATGCCGAGCCGGGCCCAGTACAGCGGCCGGTCGTCGTCCCGGCTCAGGTCGCCGCCCGCCGGGCCCCGCCCCTGCACCCGGTCGACGGCCCGCCGCCACAGCGCGGCCCCTTCGCGTACGACGACCCGGCGCGCCTGCGCGTAGGAGTGGGCGGTTTCGAGGGCGGCGGTGAACTCGGGGGCCACGGAGTCGAATCCGGAGCGGGCGAGGATCTCCCGCGGTACGGACTGCTCCAGCCGCTGTTCCTCGACGGTGGGGGAGGGCGCCGCCTCGGCGGCGGTCGCGGTCGTGGTCGTGGTGGACAGGCCGGCCAGCAGGGCCAGGCCGAGGACGCCGATGCGCGCACGTAAGGAATTCACGGGGGTTGTATGCCCCTCGCGTCACCTGCTCAACTCCACGCGCTCAGCTCCCGTCCTCCCCCAGCAGTCGCAGGAAGTCCCTCAGCGCCCCCGGCATGTCCACCGACTCCGGGTCCAGCAGCCACTGGTACTGCAGCCCGTCCATCACCGCCACCAGCAGCGGGGCCGTACGCTCCGGAGTGAGCCCGTTGGGCAGCCGGTCGCCGTACTCGGCGCGCAGGACGGCCGCCATGTTCTCCCGGACCCGGACGTACCGCTGGGTGAAGTACTCCCGCGCGGGATGCCCCTCCGTCACGCTCTCGCCCAGCAGCGCGGAGAAGGTCTGGATGATGCCGGGCCGCATCGCGTTGTACTCCACGAGGGAGATCAGCAGGTCGACCCGCCAGCCGGTGTTCGGCACGGCGTCCCACTGGTCCCGCTCCTCCAGGACGGCCACCAGCAGCGCGTCCTTCGTCGGGAAGTGGTGCAGCAGCCCCTGCTGGGTCAGCCCCACCCGCTCGGCCACCGCCGCGAGGGACGCCCCGCGGTAGCCCCGCTCGGCGATCACCTCCAGGGCCGCCCGCACGATCTCGGCCCGCCGCTCCTCGCTCCTGGTTCTGGCGCTCATGCCGTCACGGTACGGCATCCGGTCGAAATGAATAACGGCGGGATAACGAAACCTACCGTTCTACAGGTGAGCGGTGCACGATGTCGAGGAGGAGCACCCGCACCCAACGAGGAGGCACCGCCCATGGCGGGAATCGAAGGCGCCGTCGAGGAGGCACTCGGCAAGCTCGACCTGGACGCCAAGACCCGGCTGCTGGCCGGCCAGGACACGTGGTCGCTGCCCGCGCTGCCGGAGATCGGCCTGCGGTCCCTCGTCATGTCCGACGGCCCGATCGGTGTCCGCGGCGTGCGCTGGAGCGCCGACGACCCCTCCGTCGCCCTGCCCTCCCCGACCGCCCTCGCCGCCACCTGGGACCCCGAGCTCGCCCGCCGCGCCGGCGTCCTGCTCGCCCAGGAGGCCCGCCGCAAGGGCGTCCACGTCCTGCTCGCCCCCACCGTCAACCTGCACCGCTCCCCGCTCGGCGGCCGCCACTTCGAGGCCTACAGCGAGGACCCGTACCTGACGGGGCGCATCGGCACCGGGTACGTCACGGGCGTCCAGCAGGGCGGCGTGGGCACCACCGTCAAGCACTTCGTAGCCAACGACGCCGAGACCGACCGCTTCACCGTGAACAACCTGGTCGGCGAGCGCGCCCTGCGCGAGCTGTACCTCGCCCCCTTCGAGGCCATCGTCGAGAACGCCCACCCCTGGGGCATCATGACCGCCTACAACACGGTCAACGGCACGACCATGACGGAGCACCACCATCTGGTGAACGAGGTGCTGCGCGGCGAATGGGGCTTCGACGGCTTCAACGTCTCCGACTGGACGGCGGCCCGGGACACCGTCGGCGCCCTGAAGGGCGGCCTCGACGTCGCCATGCCCGGCCCCCGGACGGTCTACGGCCCCGCCCTCGCCCAGGCCGTACGCGACGGCCTGCTCGACGAGTCCGAGGTCGACACGGCCGTACGCAACGTGCTGCGGCTGGCCGCCCGCGTCGGTGCCCTGGAGAGCGCCGAGCCCGCGGTCACCGGCCTCCCCGCCCCGGTCGACGGCGAGGCCCTGGCCCGCGAGATCGCCCACCGCTCCTTCGTCCTGGTCCGCAACGAGCACGGGGCCCTGCCGCTCGCACCGGACACCACGGTCGCCCTGAGCGGCGCCGCGGCCCGCGACGCCCGCGTCCTCGGCGGCGGCTCGGCCACCGTCTTCCCGGCCCGCACCGTCTCCCCGCTGGACGGCCTCACCACAGCCCTCCCCGAAGGCGCCCTCACCTACACGGTGGGCGCCGACCCCAGCACGGAACTCGCGGTCGACGACCAGGGCTTCACCCTCCGCGCGGTCTGCCGGGACGCCGACGGCCGGACCATCGGCATCGCCGCCGCACCCAACGGCCAGATCCAGTGGATGGGCACCGACCTCCCCGAGGGCGTCACCCACCAGGCGCTCCACAGCGTCGAACTCACCGGCACCTTCATCCCCCGCGAGAGCGGCCCGCACTCCTTCGGCATCAAGGGCACCGGGGCCTTCCGGCTCACCGTCGCCGGCACCACGTACTACGACGACGTCCAGCTCCCCGCCGACGACGGCGACCCGTTCGAGGCGTTCTTCGGCGCGCCGGTGCCCCGCGCCCAGGCCGAACTGACCGCGGGCGAACCGGTGGAGGTCTCCCTCACCCACGTCTTCGACCTCCCCGCCGACCTTCCCTTCAAGGTCGTCGCCTTCGCCCTCGCCCACCAGGAGCCCCGGCGCGACCCCGACGAGCTGATCGCCGAGGCCGCCGAGGCCGCCCGCGCCGCCGACACGGCGATCGTGGTCGTGGCCACCACCGACCGGGTCGAGTCCGAGGGCTTCGACCGCAAGGACCTCCGCCTCCCGGGCCGCCAGGACGACCTGGTCCGCGCAGTCGCCGCCGCCAACCCCAACACCGTGGTGGTCGTCAACTCCGGCTCCCCGGTCGAACTGCCCTGGCGTGAGGACGTCGCCGCGGTCCTCCTCACCTGGTTCCCCGGCCAGGAGGGCGGCGCCGCCCTCGCGGACGTCCTGACCGGCGCCCACGAGCCCGGCGGCCGTCTCCCCACCACCTGGGGCTCCCTCACCGACGCCCCCGTCACCGGGGTCGTCCCCGCCGACGGCGAACTGCCGTACACCGAGGGCGTCTTCATCGGCTACCGCGCCTGGGAGAAGGAGGGCAGGACACCGTCGTACCCGTTCGGCCACGGCCTCGGCTACACCGGCTGGACCTACGAGTCGGTGGACATCACCGGCTTGACGGTCACCGTCCGGCTCCGCAACAGCGGCGAACGCCCGGGCCGCGAGGTCGTCCAGGTCTACCTCGCGCCCACCGGCCACGACCCGGACCGCCCCGCCCGCTGGCTGGCGGGCTTCACCACCGCCGAAGCCGGCCCCGGAGCGTCCGCCGAGGTCACCGTCGAGCTCCCGCGGCGCGCCTTCGAGATCTGGGACGAGGCCGCGCACCGGTGGCTCTTTGTGAAGGGTTCGTACGAAATCCAGGTGGGTAGCTCTATCGCGGACCGCAGGATCACCGCGACGGTTAACGTCTGACGTGGGAACTCCTCATCCCCATGAACAGCCCCGGCCCGGGACCTGACCCCTGGGCCGGGGCTATTTACCGCCGCGGCCGCTATCGCGCCGAGAATCCGTACACCGTCTCCGACCGGTACCGGCCGCCCGGCCGCAGTTCCGTGCCCGGGAAGTCCGGCCGGTTCGGGGAGTCGGGGAAGTGCTGGGTCTCCAGCGCCACCCCCTCGCAGGGCACGAACGGTTCGCCCAGATGGTCCGCGGTGTACACCTGGAGCCCCGGCTCGGTCGTCGCCACCGTCAGCACCCGCCCGCTCGCCGGGTCGTGCAGCTCGGCCACCTCCTCCGGCACCGCGGTGACCCCCTTGTCGAGCACGAAGTTGTGGTCGTACCCGGAGCCGGTCTTGCGGGCCGTGCGGAAGTCGAAGCGGGTGCCGGTGACCGCCGCCGGCTCCCCGGCCGGGATCAGGTCCCCGTCGACCGGCGTGTACCGGGCCGCCGCCAGCCGCAGCTCATGGCCGCTCGCGGCCCCGCTGCCCGGACCGCCGAGGTTGAAGTAGCTGTGGTTGGTCAGGTTCACCACCGTCGGCGCGTCCGTGACCGCCTCGTAGACGAACCGCAGCGCGCCGGACGCGTCCAGCGAGTACGTCGCCGTGACCTGCAGCCGGCCCGGGAATCCCTCCTCGCCGTGCGGTGACACCCGGCTCAGCCGCAGCCCGTGCTCGACCGGCTCCACCTCCCAAACCCGCTTGTCGAAGCCGCGCGCGCCGCCGTGCAGCGAATTGGGGTCGTTGTTCGGCTCCAGCGCGTACGTCACCCCGTCCAGCGGGAAACGGGCATGCGCGATCCGGTTCGCGTACCGGCCGATCAGGGCGCCGAGGTACGGCTCCGGGTACGCGAGATAACCCTCCAGGTCCGCGAACCCCAGCACCACGTTCGCCGTCCGCCCGTCGCGGTCCGGGACCTCCACGGACTGCACGATCCCGCCGTACGACAGCACCCGCACCCGGGTGCCGGCGCGCTCCAGCGTCCAGCGGTACACCGGAGTGCCATCGGAAAGTGTTCCGAAGTGTTCGCTCATGGTGGAAACTTTAAGTCACGAGGTCTTGTCCGTGACTCTGCGATACGCGATCTCCGCGAGCCGCGCCTGACCGTCCTTGCTCGGGTGGAACCAGTCCCAGTGGCTCAACTGCTCGGTGCCGAACCGGAAGTCGTACACCGCGCCGCCGTCGAACCGGCACCGCGGGTCCTTCGCGCAGACCTCCTTCAGCACCTTGTTGTATTCCTCCACCCGGGCCTGCACCGTGTCCCGCCGCGCGGTCGCCGCCGCGTCCAGCGCGTCCGCGTCCCCCAGCATCGAAGGGCAGAGCCCCAGCTTCCAGATCTGCTTGCCCAGCGCGTTGGTCCGCCCCTGCGACCACAGCCGCTTCAGGTTCGGCACACTCGACACGTACACCTGCGCCTTGGGCAGCGCCCGGCGCAGCGTGCCCATCGCCTCCTCGAACTCCGCCCGGAAGCGGGCCACCGGCGTCATCGCCGCCGTCGACGCCCGGCACGCGTCGTTCGCCCCCGCCATCACCGTCACCAGCTGCGGCTTGTGCGCCACCGCCTGCGCCATCTGGTCCGGCAGATCCGCCATCCGGGCCCCGGTCACCGCGAAGTTCCAGCTGTGCGTGGCCGCCCTCGACGCGCCCAGCAGCCGTACGGCGAGGCTCTTCACCTCGGCGCTGTCGCCGGTCGCCCAGGACACCGCGGGACAGTCCTGCAGGACCGTACAGGCGTCGAAGCCACGCGTGATGGAGTCGCCCACCGCCGCTATCGAGGCCGGGCTCGTGTCCCACAGCGGTGCGGAGGAGGGCTTCGCCCGCCCCGCCGTCGTCCCGGTGCCGGAGCCGCCGCCCCCCAGCGCGTCGCAGCCGGCCAGCCCCAGCGCGGCGGCCGTGGTGACGGCGAGCGCCGCGCGCACGCGCCGGTTTCGCTTCCGCATCCCTCGTGATCCCCTCGCTTCTCGGACAGACGACCCACCCATGACAACGCACGGGAGTTCCCGGGCTCGCGCGACCGCTCCGCAAGAGGTGGCCCACAAGATGCAACGCTTCACACCCGTACAGGCGTCCTGCCGAGTGAAAGGCGGATGTTCACGGCACCGGGACCGACGGTACGTCACACTCCTTGCGCCGCCGCACGGTAGCCTCGCCATCAACGCGGCTGCCCTGCCATCGCCGCCATGCCAGCCTGCAAGACTGTCCCGCTCTGCCCGGAGGTCCCGGTGACGACACGTGGAGTTCTGTACGTGCACTCCGCGCCGCGCGCGCTGTGCCCGCACGTCGAGTGGGCCGTCGCCGGGGTGCTCGGCACGCGCGTCAACCTCGACTGGATCCGGCAGCCCGCCGCGCCCGGCACCTGGCGCTCGGAGTTCTCCTTCAAGGGCGAGGCCGGCACCGCCTCCAAGCTGGCGTCCGCCCTGCGCGGCTGGCACCTGCTGCGCTTCGAGGTGACCGCCGAACCCAGCGCCACCGCCGAGGGCGAGCGCTACAGCTGCACCCCCGACCTGGGCATCTTCCACGCCGTCACCGGCATCCACGGCGACATCCTCATCCCGGAGGACCGGCTGCGCGCGGCCCTGACCCGCTCTCAGCGCGGCGAGACCGACCTGGAGGCGGAGATCGCCAAACTCCTCGGCAAGCCCTGGGACGACGAACTGGAGCCGTTCAGATACGCCGGCGAGGGAGCCCCGGTGCGCTGGTTGCACCAGGTGGTCTGAGACCTGAAGCGTGAAGGGGCCCCACCTCGAGAGGTGGGGCCCCTTCAGTTGCGCACGTACGCTTCTCAGACGGTGCGGAACGCCAGGACGACGTTGTGCCCGCCGAAGCCGAACGAGTCGTTCAGCGCGGCGATACGGCCCTCCACGGGCAGCTTGCGGGCCTCGCCGCGGACGATGTCCGCGTTCGCCTCCGCCTCCGGGTCGAGGTTCTCGACGTTGATGGTCGGCGGGGCCATCCGGTGGTAGAGGGCGAGGACCGTCGCGACGGTCTCGACGCCGCCCGCGCCGCCCAGCAGGTGACCGGTCATCGACTTGGTCGCCGACACGGCCATGTGGTCGGCGTCGTCGCCGAAGACCTTGCGCAGCGCCTTCAGCTCGGCGACGTCACCGGCCGGCGTGGAGGTGGCGTGCGCGTTGACGTGCACGATCTCCGCCGGGTTCAGGTCGGTGCTGTCCAGCAGGTGCTGCAGCGCGTGCGAGATGCCGCGGCCCTCGGGCTCCGGCTGCACGATGTCGTGGCTGTCGGCGGAGATGCCCTGGCCGACGGCCTCGGCGTAGACCCGGGCCCCGCGCTTGGCGGCGTGCTCGGCGGACTCCAGGACGACCACACCGGCGCCCTCGCCCAGGACGAAGCCGTCGCGCGCGACGTCGTAGGGACGCGAGGCGCCCTGCGGGTTCTCGTTGTTCTTCGACATCGCCATCATGTTGCCGAACGCGGCGATGGGCAGCGGGTGGATCGCCGCCTCCGTACCACCGGCGACGACGACGTCGGCGCGGCCCGTACGGATCATCTCGATGGCGTAACCGATGGCCTCGGCGCCCGACGCGCAGGCGGAGACCGGGGTGTGCACGCCGGCGCGGGCGCCCACGAGCAGACCCACGTTGGCGGACGGGCTGTTCGGCATCAGCATCGGCACGGTGTGCGGGGAGACGCGGCGGACGCCCTTCTCCTTCAGCACGTCGTACTGGTCGAGCAGGGTGGTCACGCCGCCGATGCCGGAGGCGATGACCGTGCCCAGGCGGTCGGGGTCGACGGCCGGGTCCTCACCGGCCTTGGCCTCGAAGCCCGCGTCGGCCCACGCCTCCTTCGCCGCGATCAGCGCGAACTGCGCCGAGCGGTCCAGCTTGCGGGCCTGCGGCCGGGGGATGACCTCGGTGGGCTCCACGGCCACCGGGGCCGCGATACGGACGGGCTGGTCGGCCGCCCACTCGAACTCCAGGGGCTTGACGCCGGACTTGCCGGCGATCAGACCCTCCCAGGTAGAGGCTGCGTCGCCACCCAGCGGTGTGGTTGCGCCGATACCGGTGACGACCACGGTGCGATTGGTCGGGCTCACGGATTCTTTCTCCAACGTTGCGAGGAGGACTACCCCCGCCGGTGCGGGGAGAGCGGCGCCACCGCCGGGTGGCGGGGCAGTTCAGCCGAGGGCCGGTGGATCAGCCCTGGTTCTTGAGGATGTACTCGGTCGCGTCGCCGACCGTCTTGAGGTTCTTGACGTCCTCGTCCGGGATCTTGACGTCGAAGCGCTCCTCGGCGGCGACGACGACCTCGACCATGGACAGCGAGTCGACGTCCAGGTCGTCGGTGAAGGACTTGTCCAGCTGGACGTCCTCAACCGGGATGCCGGCGATCTCGTTCACGATGTCGGCGAGACCGGCGACGATCTCTTCCTGAGTGGCGGCCATGACGGCGCTCCTTCTTTGTGTTCCAGAGGGTGTGGCGGTGGTGCTTTCCCGAACCGGACCGTCGCGTACGCGGAAGATCCGGCACGGAGTGCCTAGGGGAGGGTAACGACAGTGGCTGCGTAGACGAGACCCGCCCCGAAACCGATGACGAGCGCGGTGTCGCCGCTCTTCGCCTCGCCGGTCGCCAGGAGCCGCTCCATCGCGAGCGGGATCGAGGCGGCCGAGGTGTTGCCGGTGGTGCGCACGTCACGGGCGACCGTGACGGACTCCGGCAGTTTGAGAGTTTTGACCATCGAGTCGATGATCCGCTCGTTGGCCTGGTGCGGGATGAAAACGTCCAGCTCGCCGGGGGAGACGCCGGCGGCGTCCAGCGCCTCCTTGGCGACCTTCGCCATCTCGAACACGGCCCAGCGGAAGACCGCCTGGCCCTCCTGGGTGATCGCGGGGAACTTCGCGACCTCGCCGTCGCGGTAGTCCGTCCACGGCACGGTCTGCCGGATGGTGTCCGACTTGTCGCCCTCGGAGCCCCATACGGTCGGACCGATCGCCGGCTCGGCGGAGGGACCGACCACGACCGCGCCCGCGCCGTCGCCGAACAGGAAGGCCGTCGCCCGGTCCTCCAGGTCGGTCAGGTCGGACAGCCGCTCCACGCCGATGACCAGCACGTACTCCGCGGAGCCCTCGACGACCAGGCCCTTGGCGAGCGTGAGGCCGTAGCCGAAGCCCGCGCAGCCGGCCGAGATGTCGAAGGCGGCCGCCTTGCGCGTGCCCAGCTTGTCGGCGATCTCGGTCGCGACGGCCGGGGTCTGCTTGAAGTGGGAGACGGTGGCGACGACCACCGCGCCGATCTGCTCGGCGGTGATCCCGGCGTCGGCGATCGCCTTGCCGGACGCCTCGATCGACATGGCGGCGACGGTCTCCTCGTCGTTCGCCCAGTGCCGGGTCTCGATACCGGACCGCGAGCGGATCCACTCGTCGGAGGAGTCGATCGTCTCGAGGATGACCTCGTTGGGCACGACCCGGGTGGGCCGGTAACCGCCCACGCCGAGGATGCGTGCGTACAGGTGGCCCTTGGTGGGCTTGATCTTCGCCATCAGGGCTCCTTGTCAGGCTCCGTGCTCTGCGATCAGCTCGCGAGCGGCATCGAGGTCGTCCGGTGTCTTCAGCGCCAGCGTCTTCACGCCGGGCAGCGCCCGCTTGGCGAGGCCGACCAGCGTGCCGCCGGGGGAGACCTCGATGATCGCGGTGGCGCCGAGTTCCCTGAAGGTCTCCATGCACAGGTCCCAGCGGACCGGGTTCGCGACCTGGCCGACCAGGCGCTCGAGCACCTCGTCACCGGTGGCGACGGCCCGGCCGTCCTTGTTGGAGACGTAGGTGATCTTCGGGTCGGCCGGTGAGAGCTGCGCCGCCGCCTTGCCGAGGGCCTCCACGGCGGGAGCCATGTGGTGCGTGTGGAAGGCGCCCGCGACCTTCAGCGGGACGACCTTGCGGACACCCTCCGGCTTGTCCTCGTTCAGCGCCGCGAGCTGCTCCAGCGTGCCCGCGGCCACGATCTGGCCCGCGCCGTTGATGTTCGCCGGGGTCAGGCCCAGCTTCTCCAGATGCGCGACGGACACCTCGGGGTCGCCGCCGAGCAGCGCCGACATGCCGGTCTCGGTGATCGCGGCCGCCTCGGCCATCGCCAGTCCGCGCCTGCGGACGAGGGTCAGGGCGGCGGTGTCGTCGAGGACGCCCGAGAACACGGCCGCGGTGATCTCGCCGACGCTGTGCCCGGCGACGGCGCCGGGCGTCACGGTGCCCAGCGCCGCGGCGGAGACGAGGCCGGCGGCCACGAGCAGCGGCTGGGCGATCGCGGTGTCGCGGATCTCGTCCGCGTCGGCGTGCGTGCCGTAGTGCACCAGGTCGAGGTCGATGGCCGCCGAAAGGGTACGCAGACGGTCCTCGACACCGGGGAGGTCGAGCCAGGGGGTCAGGAAGCCGGGCGTCTGGGCGCCCTGGCCGGGAGCGACGAGTACGAGCACTCTCACACTCTCTCTTGTGGACGGCCGAAGCCGCCCGTGGGGACAGGGACGAAGAACGGCAGGGGGTTTTGTGGACCCCCGACAAAAAGCTAGCTCTGGGGATCGCCGTCGACCAGGCGCCCCAGGATGAGCGCGATCCGCAGGGTGAATGCGGAGCGTACATCCGATGGCGACCATCCGGTGACGTCAGTCACACGTCGAAGCCGGTAGCGCACGGTGTTGGGATGCACGAACAGCATTCGGGCGGCGCCCTCCAGACTGCTCGCCTGTTCGAGATATACGGAGAGCGTCTCCAGAAGTGCCGAGCCCGCTTCCTCCAGCGGTCTGTAGATCTCCTCCACCAACTGTTCGCGCGCGCTGGGGTCACCCGCGATCGCGCGTTCCGGAAGCACATCGTCGGCCAGGACCGGGCGCGGGGCGTCCTGCCAGGCGGAACACGCCTTGAGCCCGGCGGCGGCGGCCTGGGCGGACCGGGTCGCGGCCAGCAGATCGGGCACGACGGGCCCGGCGACCACCGGACCCGCGGCGAACGGCCCGATCAGCGACTTGGCGACGGCGAGCGGATTGTCGCTGCCGCCCGCGATGACGACGAGCCGCGACCCGAGCACCCCGGTCAGCACCTGCAGCTTGGCGTGGCGCGAGGCCCGCCGGATGGCCTCCACGGTCAGCTCCGAGTCGCCGTCCGGGGCGGTCCCGAGGACGACGCACACATGTTCCGGAGCGCTCCAGCCGAGCGCGGCGGCCCGGCTGACGGCCCCCTCGTCGGCCTCCCCGCTCAGCACCGCGTTCACGACGAGCGACTCCAGCCGCGCGTCCCAGGCACCGCGCGCCTCGGCGGCCTGGGCGTAGACCTGGGCGGTGGCGAAGGCGATCTCCCGGGCGTACACGAGCAGGGCCTCGCGCAGCATGTTCTCGTCCCCGGGGGCCGCGACCTCGTCGATCGCGGACTCCATGACCTCGATCGTGGTCCGCACCATCTCCACGGTCTGCCGGAGCGTGATCGCCCGGGTCAGCTCGCGCGGCGCGGTCCCGAACACATCGGTGGAGATCGCCTGGGGCGCGTCCGGGTGCCGGAACCACTCGGTGAAGGCGGCGATGCCCGCCTGGGCGACCAGCCCGATCCAGGAACGGTTCTCCGGGGGCATCGCCCGGTACCACGGCAGGGTCTCGTCCATCCGCGCGATGGCCTGGGCGGCGAGACTTCCGGAGGATTTCACCAGCCGCTTCAGGGTCGCGGGGTGCGGGTGCGGGGCCTGCGCCGCGGTGTCGGGGTGATGGGCTTCGGGTTCGGGCACGATGACAAGACTGCCTTATCCGGACGGGCACGTGCGCCGAGGGTCGCAGGTGAGGGGGTCACCTGGGCACCGGAGGTCTACGGTGGTCCCCGTGATGGACGTAAGGCGCGCCGACACGCGCTACCCCGGCGGGGACCCCGCGGCCGGTGTCGAGACCCGGCACGCCTTCTCCTTCGGGCCCCACTACGACCCGGACAACCTCCGCTTCGGCGCGCTGATCGCCTGCAACGAGGAGCGCCTCGCCCCCGGTGCCGGCTTCGACGAGCATCCGCACAGCCACACGGAGATCGTCACCTGGGTGGTGGAGGGCGAGCTGACCCACCGCGACTCGCGGGGCCACGAGACGACGGTCCGCCCCGGGGACGTCCAGCGGCTCAGCTCGGCGGCCGGCGTCCGGCACGTCGAACGCAACGACGGCGCGGCGCCCCTCGCCTTCGTCCAGATGTGGCTGGCCCCCCTGGACCCCGGCGGCGACCCGTCCTACGAGATCGTGCACGGGATCGCCGACTCCACCCCGTACGCGGTCCCGGAGGCGTCCGCGATGCTCCACGTGCGACGCCTCGCGCCGGGCGAGCGTACTGCCGTACCGGACGCGCCACAGGTGTACGTCCACGTGGTGCGCGGCGAAGTACGGCTGGACGGTACGGAGTTGGGGCCGGGAGACGCGGCCCGCATCACGGCCGAGAAGGGTGTGGAGGCGGTCGGGGTGACCCAAGTGGAGCTGTTGGTCTGGGAGATGGCGTAGGCCCTACAGCTCGGCCAGCACCCCGTCCGTGAACGCCGGCCACGCCTCCACCGCCCACGGGCCGAAGGAGCGGTCGGTGAGGGCCACGCAGGCCACCCGCGCGTCCGGGTCGATCCACAGGAACGTGCCGGACTGGCCGAAGTGGCCGAAGGTCCGGGGGGAGGACGAAGAGCCCGTCCAGTGCGGGGACTTGGAGTCGCGGATCTCGAAGCCGAGGCCCCAGTCGTTGGGGTTCTGGTGGCCGAAGCCCGGCAGGACGCCCTTCGTGCCCGGATACTGCACGCTCATCGCCTCCGCGACCGTCCGCGGATCCAGCAGCCGCGGCGCCTGCACCTCCGCCGCGAATCGCAGCAGGTCCGTCACCGTGGACACGCCGTCCTTGGCGGGGGAGCCCTCCAGGGAGGTGTCCGCCATCCCCAGCGGCTCCAGCACCGCCTGCCGCAGATACTCGGCGAACGGCATCTCCGTCGCCTTCGCGAGGTGATCGCCGAGCTGCTCGAACCCCGCGTTGGAGTACAGCCGCCGTTCTCCGGGCGGAGCGGTCACCCGGTGCTCGTCGAAGGCCAGCCCCGAGGTGTGCGCGAGGAGATGGCGGACCGTCGCCCCGGGCGGCCCGGCGGGCTCGTCCAGTTCCACCGCCCCCTCCTCGTACGCCACGAGCGCCGCGTACGCGGCGAGCGGCTTGGTGACCGAGGCCAGCGGGAAGCGCCGCCCCACCGGGCCGTGCGTCCCGAGGACCGTCCCGTCGGCCCGCACCACACCCGCCGCGGCAGTGGGAACCGGCCAGTTCTCGATCAACGCGAGGCTCTTCAGCGACATGCCCCCGAGCCTATGCGGCCTACAGCGACAGCCGCATCGAGGGGTCCGGCTTGCGGACGAAGCCCAGCGACGCGTAGAGCGGCTCGGCCTCGGCGGACGCGTTGAGGTCGACCTGGCGGGCGCCCTGCTCGCGGAACCAGTCGACGAGGGCCTCCATGCACGCGCGTGCGTACCCCCGGCGCCTGGTGTCCGGGTCGGTGGCGACGCTGAAGACGTGCCCGACCCGCCCGTGCGGATTGCCCGCCCGCCCGATCCGGTACTCCACGGTCCCCACCGCCAGCGCGGCCAGCGCCCCCGGCCGCTCCGGATGGTCGACGACGAAGGCGGCGAAACCCTTCTCCGCCTCGGCGAGCCGCGCCCGCAGCACCGGAAGGGACTCCTCGTGCCACTCCGTGGACGCGGACGCGGAGAACATGGAGTCGATCATCACCTGACGCAGCCGCAGTACTTCGGGGGCGTCATCGGGTTCGGCACGGCGTGCGAGACTCATGCCCGGCACGCTAACCGTCTCGATCAAGCCGTGTCCCCCGGATTTCTTACCGTTTCCGCTTGCTTCGAGCCCACTCCAAGGTCATAGCGTGGGGGCCATGACGGTGATGGAGACCACGGGTACCAGGGCCGACAGCTGTGCCGCCCCGCCACAACCCCACCGACGCCCCGAAGGCCAGGACCTCTACACGATCAGCGAGGTCGTCGCCTTCACCGGCCTGACCGCGCACACCCTGCGCTGGTACGAGCGCATCGGCCTCATGCCGCACATCGACCGCTCGCACACCGGGCAGCGCCGCTACCGCAACCGCGACCTCGACTGGCTGGACCTCGTCGGGAAGCTGCGGCTGACCGGCATGCCGGTCGCCGACATGGTGCGCTACGCGGAACTGGTGCGGGAGGGCGACCACACGTTCGTCGAACGGTTCGAGCTCCTGGAGGCGACCCGCCGGGACGTCCTGTCCCGGATCGCCGAACTGCAGGACACGCTCGCCGTACTCGACCGGAAGATCAGCTTCTACGCCGAAGCCGGACGCGCCTACGAAACGGAGAAAGCCGGATGACCGACAGCAGGATCCCCACCGCGCGCCTCGGCGACAACGGCCCCGAGGTCGGTGTCCAGGGCCTGGGCTGCATGGGCATGAGCTTCGCCTACGGACCCGTGGACGCGGACGCCTCCCGGGCCACCCTGGAGCGCGCCCTGGAACTCGGCGTCACCCTGTACGACACGGCGGACGCGTACGGAGCCGGCGAGAACGAGAAGTTTCTCTCCCCGTTCTTCAAGGCGCACCGCGACGAGATCGTCATCGCCACCAAGTTCGCCCTGTCGATCCCCCCGGAGGACCCGACCCGGCGGATCATCCGCAACGACGCGCCGTACATCCGCACCGCCGTCGAGGCGAGCCTGCAGCGGCTGGACGTCGACGTGATCGACCTCTACTACATGCACCGGCGCGACCCGGAGGTGCCGATCGAGGAGACCGTCGGTGTGATGGCCGAGCTGGTGCGCGAGGGCAAGGTCAAGCACCTGGGCCTGAGCGAGGTCACGGCCACTGAGCTGAGGGCCGCGCAGGGGGTGCATCCGATCGCCGCCGTGCAGTCGGAGTGGTCGCTGTTCAGCCGGGACATCGAGGCACAGGTCGTTCCGGCGGTCCGGGAGCTGGGCGTCGCCCTGGTCGCGTACTCCCCGCTCGGCCGCGGCTTCCTCACCGGCTCCTTCGCCGACGCCGACCAGGACCTCACCGCCGACGACTTCCGCCGTACGCAGCCCCGCTTCACCGGCGAGAACGCGGCCGCGAACGCGGCCCTCCTGGAGCCCGTCCGCTCCGTGGCCAAGGCCCACGACGCGACCCTGGGCCAGATCGCCCTGGCCTGGGTCCAGCAGCAGGCCGGGATCCACGGTCTGCCGGTCGTCCCGATCCCGGGCACCCGCAAGCCGAGCAGGATCGAGGAGAACACGGCGGCGACCGCGATCCACCTCACGGACGAGGAGCTGGCTCTGCTGGAGCCGATCGCGGCCAAGGTGGCGGGCGACCGCTACCCGGACATGCGGTTCACCTCGGCCGGCCGCGAGTAGCTACAGCTCGGCCAGCAGTTCCGCCTTCTTCACGGAGAACTCCTCGTCGGTGACCAGCCCGGCCTGGTGCAGCTCCCCGAGGTGGCGGATCCGCTCGGCGATGTCGGCGGGGTCCCGGCGCGGCGTGGCCGCCGCCGGGACGGCCGCCGTGGCCCCGCGTCCGCGCACCGCGGAGAGGACCGCCGCCGCGAACGGCAGCGACTCGTGCACCGGCCCGTACCCCAGTCCGAACACGACGGTCGCGGGGTCCTGGTCGGCCTGCGCCGGCGTGTCCTCCCCGCGCAGCAGCCTCAGGTGCCCCTCGAACACCTCCGGCGAACGCCACTCCACCCCGCTCAGCTCGGACACGGCGAAGCGCTGGTCGCCGGCCTTCCACTTCGCCGACGAGGCCCCCGTCCAGAACCACCGGAAGCGCACGGTCCGTCCGTCGAAGGACGCCTTCCCGTCGTAGGCCTTGAAGGACAGCGGCGCCTCGGGAGCCGGCACGAGGAACCGCTCCGCCGGTCCGGACTCGGTCAGCCGGGACCGCAGTTCGTCGGCGTAGTACTCCGCGAGCACCTTCCGCTCGGCCGGCAGCACCAGCCGGTAGGGGTCGCCCCCGTCCTTCAGCTGTCCCGCCGCCGCCTCCATCAGCGGATCCGCCCCGGGCCGCGGCTCGGCGCGCAGCACGACGGTCCCGCGTCTGCCGGGGGTGAGCGTCACCCCGGACAGGGCGGTCAGCGGAACCCTCCGTTCACCCAGCGCCGAGAGCAGCTTGGGCGTGCGCATCCCCCGTTCGTAGCGGATGAGGACGGAGTCGGACTCGAACTCCCAGGCGGCATGAAAACCGGCCAGTACGTCACCCATGCGGCTCATCGTATGCGGGACACGCATCTTCGTCCCCTCCCCACGCGCACCGCAGTTCCTGCGTCTCTACGCGCGTCCAGCCGTCGTCGTGTCGGACAAATCCGCCCGGCAGGCGGTGGCATCGCCCGCGCACTCCACCGAGCGGTACGCGCCAGTGCCGATGCCGGCGAGATTGCGCAGGCTGTCCGTGCCGGGCACGAAGTAGCCGCCGTGGCCCTTCGCGTCCCGGGAGGACAGCACCCGCGCGCCGAACGCGCGGGCCATCGGGTCCTCGCCGTGCCCGAGGCCGCCGACCTCCAGGTGCGGCACGTCCTGCACCCAGTCGTCGGCGTCCCGCATCGCCCACACCCGGGCGCCGGTGCCCAGCCGGGCCGCCGTCTCCGCCCGCATGCCGGGGCTGCCGGCCACCGCTATGTCGGTCACCCGCTCCGGCATGCCCCGGGCGGCGACTCCGCACACGACGGAGCCGTAGCTGTGGCAGAACATCGAGACGGGTGAGGTGCCCGGCAGTGCGCGCAGCAGGGCGTTCAGGCGTACGGCGCCGTTCTCGGCGCGCATCGCGGTCGCCGAGTCGATGCCGAGGCCGTCGGGCGAGGTGTAGTCGGCCCAGGCGATCACCGCGGTCGAGGTCGAGGGGCGCGCCTCGTGCTCGGCGGTGTACAGCGCCTCGGCCATGCCGGCGGGCGCCGAGTACTTGCGGTGGGTGCGCTGGAAGGTGAGCAGGTCGGTGTCGACGCCGGGGACGACGACGGAGATCCGCTCGGCCCGGTCCAGGTCGCCGAAGACCTCGGCGGCCCGGCCCGAGCCCTCCGGGTCGAAGGCGAGGATCTGCCGGTGGGCGCTGCTCATGGCCTCGTAGCGGTGCATGCGCCGCCCGGCCTCCTGCTGCCCGGCGGGCGAGAGGCGGCTGTCGTGCATCCGCTTTCGCTCGACCCGGGTCTGCTGGCGCAGGGCGATCCGGTTGGCCCGGTAGCGCAGCTCGACGGGGGCGCCGTTCAGGTTGCCCACCGCGAGCGCGTAGTCGTGGGCGAGCCCGGTGCGCTGGGCGGCGGTCAGCGAGGCGAAGAAGCGGGCGATCCTGCGGGGTGCCACGTCGAGGTCCGGCAGTGCGCGGCCGCCTGTCCGGCCGTGCTCGAAGGCCGTGCGCGAGGCCTGCAGGGCGGTGGTTCCCCGGTGGTGGCGCACGGCGGTCCAGCCGGTGGTCGCCAGCATCACGAACACCACGGCCAGGGCGAGCACGGCGCGCCAGACGTTGAGTTGCGGGGAGGTGTCGAAGGAAGTCACTGGGAGGACACACTAGGAGAACGAGAGGGTCTCGAGTTAGTTAAGTGACCGGGATCACGTTTCGCGCGTCGTGGTGTCCACCACCCATTTTCTCAGGCCTCGCGCCAGCTGCCCAGCAGAGCCGGACCCAGCCGGTCGAGGTAGCCGGACGTCAGCGCGTGCATGCCCGCCACACTGAACTCCGCGCCGGTCACCCACTGCCGTTCGGTCACTCGCATCACCCCGCTGAAGACGGCCACCACGAGCCGCGGCCGCGGGTCGGTGTCCACGTCGAGCCCCTCGCGCTCGGCGATCACCCGGGCGAGCGTCTCCTCGACCTCCACCGATTGCCGCAGATACGCGGCGAGCAGCACCGGCGTCGACTCGATCACCCGGTACATCCGCAGGTACAGCTCCACCGGTACGACGGTCTCGACGATCTCGTGGATCGACTGCCATCCCTCCAGCACCGCCTGCCGCAGCG
Source organism: Streptomyces sp. NPDC002588 (assembly GCF_040295925.1). Lineage (NCBI taxonomy): Bacteria > Bacillati > Actinomycetota > Actinomycetes > Kitasatosporales > Streptomycetaceae > Streptomyces > Streptomyces sp. NPDC002588. The sequence continues at coordinate 87,020 of NZ_JBEOWF010000030.1, read as the reverse complement.
CCTCCATCGGCGCCTCGTGCGCCGGCCGCTCCCGCACCGCCTGCACGAACCGCTGCACTGTCATCTCCAGCAGGCCGAGCGCGGCCTCGTCCTTGCCCGCGAAGTAGCGGAAGAAGGTGCGCTGCGAGACGTCGACGGCGTCGGCGATCGCGTCCACGGTGGTCGCCTCGTACCCCTGCGTGGTGAACAGTTCCATGGCTGCCCGCAGCAGCGCGTCCCGGGTGCGCTGCTTCTTGCGCTCACGCAGAGTTTCCATAATGTGTCAGTTACCGACTTGTGAACTCGTTTGTCAATTGTCAGTGGCTGTCACTAGCTTTGAAGGCATGACTAGTCAGACCACCATCGACACGACGGGGCCGGGGGACAAGGCACGGCCAGCCCCGTCGGACCGGCAGCCGGACAAGGCGCTGCGCGGGCATCCGTGGCTCACTCTCATCACCGTGGCTGTCGGGGTCATGATGGTGGCCCTCGACGGCACCATCGTGGCCATCGCCAACCCGGCCATCCAGAAGGACCTGGGCGCCACCTTCGCCCAGGTCCAGTGGATCACCAACGGCTACTTCCTGGCCCTCGCGGTCTCCCTGATCACCGCGGGCAAACTCGGTGACCGCTTCGGCCACCGGCAGACCTTCCTGATAGGCGTCGTCGGCTTCGCCGCCGCCTCCGGCGCGATCGGCCTGTCCGACAGCATCGCGTTCGTCGTCACCTTCCGGGTCTTCCAGGGCCTGTTCGGCGCCCTGCTGATGCCGGCCGCGCTCGGCCTGCTGCGGGCGACCTTCCCGGCCGAGAAGCTCAACATGGCCATCGGCATCTGGGGCATGGTCATCGGCGCCTCCACCGCGGGCGGCCCGATCCTCGGCGGTGTGCTCGTCGAGCACGTCAACTGGCAGTCGGTGTTCTTCATCAACGTGCCGGTCGGCGTCCTCGCCCTCGCCCTGGGCGTCGTGATCCTGCTCGACCACCGCGCCGAGAACGCCCCCCGCTCCTTCGACCTGCTCGGCATCGCCCTGCTCTCGGCCGCGATGTTCTGCCTGGTCTGGGCCCTGATCAAGGCCCCGACCTGGGGCTGGGGCGACGGCAAGACCTGGGCGTTCGTGATCGGCTCGGTCCTGCTCTTCGGGGCGTTCGCCTTCTGGGAGACGCGGGTCAAGGAGCCGCTGATCCCGCTGGCGCTGTTCCGCTCGGTTCCGCTGTCCGCGGGTGTGGTCCTCATGGTCCTGATGGCCATCGCCTTCATGGGCGGCCTGTTCTTCGTGACGTTCTACCTGCAGAACGTGCACGGCATGAAGCCCATCGACGCAGGTCTGCACCTCCTGCCGCTCACCGGCATGATGATCGTCGGCTCCCCGCTGGCCGGCGCGATGATCACCAAGCTGGGCCCGCGGATCCCGCTGGCCGGCGGCATGGCGGCCACGGCGATCGCCATGTACGGCATGTCCACGCTGGACACGGACACCGGCAGCGCGGCCATGTCCATCTGGTTCGCGCTGCTGGGCCTCGGCCTCGCCCCGGTCATGGTCGGCGCCACCGAGGTCATCGTCGGCAACGCGCCGATGGAGCTGTCCGGCGTGGCGGGCGGTCTCCAGCAGGCGGCCATGCAGATCGGCGGCAGCCTCGGTACGGCCGTGCTCGGTGCCGTGATGGCCTCCAAGGTCGACGGAGACCTGCCGGGCAACTGGACCGACGCGGGTCTGCCGCCCCTGACCGGTACCCAGCTGGACCAGGCCTCAGAGGCGGTCCAGGTCGGCGTGGCGCCGGTGACGCCGCAGACTCCGGCGGAGGTCGCCGCGAAGATCACGGACGTCGCGCACGACACGTTCATCTCCGGTATGAGCCTGGCGTCCCTGGTCGCGGCGGGGGTGGCGGTCGTCGCGGTGTTCGTGGCGCTGCTGACCAAGCGCGGGGAGAACGCGGAGGCGGGCGCGGGGGTCGGTCACCTCTGACCAGGCCCCGGACAGGGGAAAACTGACGGGACTTCAACGGATTTCCCCTATCAGGGTGACAACGCTAAAGGTCTCTCGCCTCCGGCACGCGCCACAGGTCACAGTTGGTCAAGCCCTCCGGATGGGAGGGCGGTCAGGACCGCGACGCGCTGCCGGAGGGGGACAGCGCGCCGCGGCCCCCGGGGCCCTTGGCGTTCGCGGGGCATGAACCGCGGGGCATGAACCGCGGGGCGTGGGTACCCGGCCATCGAAAACATCCCCGGAACCCAGGGAGTTGACGATGGCCGGCTTCGGACACGGCACGCGCAGGTACCCCCGCTCACGTGGCCGCACGGGGTTACGGACCGGGCCGGACAGCGCGACGCTCGGAATCGTCGGTCTCGTCTGCGCGGTCGCCGGATTCTTCGCCCTCGGGATCGTCCTGGGGCCCGCGGCGATCGTCTGCGGCTGGCTGGCCATGGGCCGGACCTGGTCGGGCCCCCGCCCGATCCCGGCCGTGGTCGCCGTCGCCCTGGGCGCGATAGACACCCTGCTGGCGATCATCTGGCTGGCGGGCGCGGCGGGGCCTGGGAACGGGTTGCTGTAAGGGATTCCGTGCGGGGTCCCGGCTCCCGGGCGTCGTACTTCAGCGCCGCCACCTCGGCCCGCAGCGCCCGCACCTCCTCGGTCAGGGCGCGGATGGCCTCCGTCTGGGCACGCTCCTCCACGTCGTCCTTGTCGAAGCGCTCGATGAACCATGCCGCGATGTTGGCGGTGACGACACCGAGCAGGGCGATACCGGAGAGCATCAGCCCGACCGCGATCATCCGGCCCAGACCGGTGGTCGGCGCGTGGTCGCCGTACCCCACGGTCGTCATCGTCGTGAACGACCACCACAGCGCGTCACCCAGCGTGCGGATGTTCCCGTCCGGTGAGTCCCGTTCCACGGACAGCACGGCGAGCGAGCCGAACATCAGCAGTCCGACGACCACGCCGGCGACGTACGTCGTCACCTGGATCTGGGTCGCCATCCGGGCCCGCCGGCCCAGCAGCAGAAGGGTGGCCACCAGCCGCAGCAGCTTCAGCGGCTGCACCAGCGGCAGCACCACCGCGCACAGGTCCAGCCAGTGGCTGCGGACGAAATCCCGCCGGTCGTGGGTCAACGCCAGCCGCACCAGGTAGTCCGCGGCGAACGCCCCCCACACGACCCACTCGACCACCGTGCAGGCGGCCGTCAGCGAGTGTCCGGCCGAGGTGTCCACGATCGGTACGGCGTAGGCGACCCCGAACACCATGGCGAGGGCCAGCAGTGGCCGCTGGCTCCCCTGCTCCCACCGCTCCTGTGCCGTTCGTCGCTGTACACCCGCTTGCATGACCGCATCGTAAAGAACGAGTAAGGGGTGGCGGAGCCGGAAGCCGCTCCACCACCCCTCGATGCGCTGCGCGCTACGCGTCGCCGCCGGCCGCTCCCGGGTCCGCCGCCGAGACGTCCAGCAGCTGGTAGCGGTCGATCGCCTGCTTCAGCACCGACCGGTCGACCTTGCCCTCCCTGGCCAGCTCGGTCAGCACGCCGACGACCACCGACTGCGCGTCGATGTGGAAGAACCGGCGGGCCGCGCCCCGGGTGTCGGCGAAGCCGAAACCGTCCGCGCCCAGCGACTGGAACGTGCCCGGCACCCACCGCGCGATCTGGTCCGGAACCGACCGCATCCAGTCGGAGACGGCCACGAACGGTCCCTCGGCACCGCTGAGCTTGCGCGTCACATACGGCACCCGCTGCTCCTCCTCCGGGTGCAGCAGGTTGTGCCGCTCGACCTCGACGGCCTCGCGCCGCAGCTCGTTCCACGAGGTCGCCGACCAGACGTCGGCCTTGACGTTCCAGTCCTCGGCGAGGATCTTCTGCGCCTCCAGCGCCCAGGGGACGGCCACACCGGAGGCGATGATCTGCGCCGGGATGGTGCCCGAGGTGCCCTCGCTGAAGCGGTGGACGCCCTTGAGGATGCCCTCGACGTCGACGTTCTCCGGCTCGGCGGGGTGCTGGATCGGCTCGTTGTAGACGGTGAGGTAGTAGAAGACGTCCTCGCTCTCGGGCCCGTACATCCGGCGCAGACCGTCCTGCACGATGTGCGCGATCTCGAACGAGAACGCCGGGTCGTAGGCGACGCACCCCGGGTTCGTCGAGGCGAGCAGCTGCGAGTGGCCGTCCGCGTGCTGGAGCCCCTCACCGGTCAGCGTCGTACGGCCGGCGGTCGCACCCAGGACGAAACCGCGCGCCAGCTGGTCCGACATCTGCCAGAACTGATCGCCGGTGCGCTGGAAACCGAACATCGAGTAGAAGACGTAGACCGGGATCAGCGGCTCGCCGTGCGTGGCGTACGCCGAACCCGCCGCGATCAGCGAGGCCGTGCAGCCCGCCTCCGAGATGCCGTCGTGCAGCATCTGCCCGGTCGGCGACTCCTTGTACGCGAGCAGCAGATCGCGGTCCACCGACTCGTACTGCTGGCCGAGCGGGTTGTAGATCTTCGCACTCGGGAAGAACGAGTCCATGCCGAAGGTGCGGTACTCGTCCGGCGCGATCAGTACGAACCGCTTGCCGAGCTCCTTGTCCCGCATGAGGTCCTTGAGCAGTCGTACGAACGCCATGGTTGTGGCGATCGACTGCTGACCGGAGCCCTTCTTCACGGACGCGTACGTCTTGTCGTCCGGCAGCGGGAGCGGCTTGGCGCGCACGACACGCGTCGGGACGTACCCGCCGAGCGACTTGCGCCGGTCGTGCATGTACTGGATCTCCTCCGAGTCCCGCCCCGGGTGGTAGTACGGCGGGAGGCCGTCCTCCAGCTGCTTGTCGGAGATCGGCAGGTGGAGCCGGTCGCGGAAGCCCTTGAGGTCGGCGACCGTCAGCTTCTTCATCTGGTGCGTGGCGTTGCGGCCCTCGAAGTTCGGCCCCAGCGTCCAGCCCTTGACGGTCTTGGCGAGGATCACCGTCGGCTGCCCGGTGTGCTCCACGGCCGCCTTGAACGCCGCGTAGATCTTCTTGTGGTCGTGGCCGCCGCGCCCCAGGTGCAGGATCTGGTCGTCGGTCATGCCCTGGACCATCGCGCGCAGCCGCTGGTCGTCGCCGAAGAAGTGCTCGCGGATGTACGAACCGGGCTCGGTGGCGTACGTCTGGAACTGCCCGTCCGGGGTCGTGTTCATCTTGTTGACCAGGATGCCGTCCCGGTCCTGCGCGAGCAGCGGGTCCCAGGTGCGGTCCCAGATGAGCTTGATCACGTTCCAGCCGGCGCCCCGGAAGACGGACTCCAGCTCCTGGATGACCTTGCCGTTTCCGCGCACCGGCCCGTCGAGGCGCTGCAGGTTGCAGTTGACGACGAAGGTCAGGTTGTCCAGGCCCTCGCGGGCGGCGATGGTCAGCTGGCCGAGCGACTCCGGCTCGTCCATCTCGCCGTCGCCGAGGAACGCCCACACGTGCGACTTGCTCGTGTCGGCGATCCCGCGCGCGTGCATGTAGCGGTTCATCCGCGCCTGGTAGATCGCGCCGATCGGGCCGAGGCCCATCGACACGGTCGGGAACTCCCAGAAGTCCGGCATCAGCCGCGGGTGCGGGTACGAGGACAGCCCGTAAGGCGCCTTCGACTTCTCCTGGCGGAACGCGTCCAGGTTCCGCTCGCTGAGCCGGTCGAGCAGGAACGCGCGCGCGTAGATGCCCGGGGAGGCGTGCCCCTGGAAGAAGACCTGGTCGCCGCCGTCGCCCTCGTCCTTGCCGCGGAAGAAGTGGTTGAAGCCCACGTCGTAGAGCGAGGCGGAGGACGCGAAGGTGGCGATGTGGCCACCCACGCCGATGCCGGGCCGCTGGGCTCTGGACACCATCACGGCCGCGTTCCACCGGGTCGCGTTGAGGATCCGGCGCTCGATCTCCTCGTTGCCCGGGAAGAACGGCTCGGCCCTGGTGGGGATGGTGTTGACGTAGTCCGTGCTGCGCATCTCGGGCACGGCCACGCGCTTCTCGCGGGCCCGCTCGATCAGACGCAGCATGAGGTAGCGTGCCCGCTCCCGGCCGCGTTCGTCGATCGCGGCGTCAAGGGAGTCGAGCCACTCCTGGGTCTCTTCGGGATCGAAGTCAGGAACCTGACTCGGAAGGCCGCCAATGATGATCGGGTTGCGATCGGATCCGGAAGCCACGCTGTTCCTTACTCTCGCTGTTCTCCAGTATCTTCACCGCCCCCCATCGTGTACCTCGGGGGCGGAAACGTCATCTCTACCCTGAGGTAACCACTAGCTGTTCGAATCTCGTACCCTTGGATGGTTCTCAATTACGCAAACAGGGCAAGTGGGTGTGGTGTACGTCACCATCTGTCCCGGTCTCGCGCCCGGAGTTGCGTCGACACGGCCAGGATCGTCACCGTTTCGGCGGTCTGAACCGCCGGGTACTTGCGCGATCCGTCCGGCCCGTGTGGACTACGGCCAATGCTTCGCGCACGCGCGTGGCTGAGTTATTCCCAAGACATGATCAGGAGGCAACCCGTGAGCGCGACCGCGGACCACGCGGAGGAGCGGACGAACCCTGCCGTCAGGCTGGGGTTCCAGCCCGAGCAGGTGGTCCAGGAGATCGGCTACGACGACGACGTCGACCAGGAGCTCCGCGAGTCCATCGAGGAAACCATCGGCAGCGAGCTGATGGATGAGGACTACGACGACGTGGCCGATGCCGTTGTGCTGTGGTTCCGCGACGAGGACGGCGACCTGACCGATGCGCTGGTGGATGCCACCGAGTACATCGAAGAAGGCGGCTCGATCCTCCTCCTCACGCCGAAGACCGGCCGTGACGGCTACGTGGAGCCGAGCGACATCTCGGAAGCCGCGACGACGGCGGGCCTGTCCGCCTCCAAGAGCGTCAGCGTGGGCAAGGACTGGAGCGGCAGTCGGCTGGTGACGCCCAAGGCCGCCAAGTCCAAGAAGTGAAGTTCCGCAAGCTCCGCGAGTGAAGCGAGCCGGACGGACCGGGTCCTGTGTGCCCGGTCCGTCCGCCCGCTTCAGGGGTCGCTGCGTAGGGTTGTCCTCACCCAGACAGCCCCACCCGAAGGGACATCTTCGCGATGGCGATCCAGGTCGGCGACAAGGCCCCCGACTTCGAGCTCAAGGACAACCACGGCAGGGCCGTGAAGCTCTCCGACTTCCAGGGCGACAAGAATGTCGTCCTGCTCTTCTACCCCTTCGCCTTCACCGGTGTGTGCACCGGTGAGCTGTGCGAGGTGCGCGACAACCTGCCCAAATTCGCCGACCGCGACACGCAGGTGCTCGCCGTGTCCAACGACTCCATCCACACCCTGCGCGTCTTCGCCGAGCAGGAGGGCCTGGAGTACCCGCTGCTCAGCGACTTCTGGCCGCACGGCGAGGTCTCCCGCGCCTACGGCGTCTTCGCCGAGGACAAGGGCTGCGCGGTGCGCGGCACCTTCGTCATCGACAAGGAGGGCGTGGTCCGCTGGACCGTCGTCAACGCCCTGCCGGACGCCCGCGACCTCGGCGACTACGTCAAGGCGCTCGACACGCTCTGAGCCCTTCTGTCGCTCCGCACTCCCGGATCGTGCCGACACCTGTGATTCTTCGGCTCCAGGGCCTGCGGGGGGCGGGAACCCGTCACTAGGATCGACTCGTTGATCCGATAGATCCGATATCCACGCACGACGGGGCACCCCGCCCCTGGACACCAATGGAGGACTCGTGGGAGTCAGCCTCAGCAAGGGCGGCAACGTATCGCTGACCAAGGAGGCCCCCGGCCTGACCGCGGTCATCGTGGGTCTGGGGTGGGACGTCCGCACCACGACCGGCACCGACTTCGACCTCGACGCGAGCGCGCTGCTGCTGAACAACTCCGGCAAGGTCGCCAGCGACGCGAACTTCGTGTTCTTCAACAACCTCAAGAGCCCCGACGGTTCCGTGGAGCACACCGGTGACAACATCACCGGTGAGGGCGAGGGCGACGACGAGCAGATCAAGGTCAACCTCGCGGCGGTGCCGGCCGACGTCGAGAAGATCGTGTTCCCGGTCTCGATCTACGACGCCGAGAACCGTCAGCAGTCGTTCGGCCAGGTGCGCAACGCGTTCATCCGCGTGGTGAACCAGGCCGGCGAGGCGGAGATCGCCCGCTACGACCTCAGCGAGGACGCCAGCACCGAGACCGCGATGGTCTTCGGCGAGCTCTACCGGCACGGCGCGGAGTGGAAGTTCCGCGCCATCGGCCAGGGCTACGCGTCCGGCCTGCGGGGCATCGCCCAGGACTTCGGCGTCAACGTCTGAGGCGCCCAGGCCTGAAGGTGACACCGTCCGGCGCCGCACCGTTTACGGGCGGCGCCGGACGCGTAGGACAACGAAGAAGCACCGCCTAGGGGAGGACCAGCAACATGGGCGTCACGCTCGCCAAGGGAGGCAATGTCTCCCTGTCCAAGGCCGCGCCGAACCTCACTCAGGTGATGGTCGGGCTCGGCTGGGACGCGCGCTCCACCACCGGAGCCCCCTTCGACCTCGACGCCAGCGCGCTGCTCTGCAACAGCGGGCGGGTGCTGGGGGACGAGTGGTTCGTCTTCTACAACCAGCTCAAGAGCCCCGACGGCTCCGTGGAGCACACCGGTGACAACCTCACCGGTGAGGGCGACGGCGACGACGAGTCGGTTCTGGTGGACCTCGCCAAGGTGCCCGCCCAGTGCGACAAGATCGTCTTCCCGGTCTCCATCCACATGGCCGACGAACGGGGCCAGACCTTCGGCCAGGTCTCCAACGCCTTCATCCGGGTCGTCAACCAGGCCGACGGCCAGGAACTCGCCCGCTACGACCTGAGCGAGGACGCCAGCACCGAGACCGCGATGATCTTCGGCGAGCTCTACCGCTACCAGGGCGAGTGGAAGTTCAGGGCGGTGGGCCAGGGGTACGCGTCGGGCCTGCGGGGCATCGCCATGGACTTCGGCGTCAACGTCTCCTAGCAGGTCCTGCCCTGCCCGCGCGGCAACCGTTACCGGCTGGTAAGGGGGCGCCGGTGCCTACCGGAACCGCCGCCTCTAGACTTGCTTCGCAAGGTCAACTTTTTGTAAAGCCGAGTACGGCGCGGGGGAGACCCGTACACACACGATGGGGTAGCCAGTGCTTCTGAAAACCTTCGGCTGGTCGTTCGCGATTACCGCGCTCGGCCTGGTCGCTGCGGTCTTCTACGGGGGGTGGGAGGCCCTCGGCATCGTGGCGATCCTCACCATCCTCGAGATCTCGCTGTCGTTCGACAACGCGGTGGTCAACGCCGGAATCCTGAAGAAGATGAACGCCTTCTGGCAGAAGATCTTCCTCACCGTCGGCGTCCTCATCGCGGTCTTCGGCATGCGGCTGGTCTTCCCCGTCGTGATCGTCGCGCTCAGCGCAAAGATCGGCCCGATCGACGCGGTCGACCTCGCGCTGAACGACAAGGACCACTACCAGGAACTCGTCACCGACGCCCACCCGGCGATCGCCGCCTTCGGCGGCATGTTCCTGCTGATGATCTTCCTCGACTTCATCTTCGAGGACCGGGACATCCAGTGGCTGCGCTGGATCGAGCGCCCGCTCGCCAAGCTCGGCAAGGTCGACATGCTGGCGGTCTGCATCGCCCTGATCGTCCTGCTCGTCACCTCCTTCACCTTCGCCACCCACGCCCACCAGCACGGCGGCGGCCATGTCGACAAGGCACAGACCGTCCTGATCTCCGGCATCGCCGGTCTGATCACCTACATGGTCGTCGGCGGGCTCTCCGGCTACTTCGAGGACAAACTCGAGGAAGAGGAGGAGCGCGAACACGAGGCGGAGGAGGAGGCCGCGCGGACCGGCAAGCCCAAGTCCGCGGTGCTGCTCGCCGGCCAGGCCGCCTTCTTCATGTTCCTCTACCTCGAGGTCCTCGACGCGTCCTTCTCCTTCGACGGCGTGATCGGCGCGTTCGCCATCACCAACGACATCGTGCTGATGGCGCTGGGTCTCGGCATCGGCGCGATGTACGTACGGTCGCTGACCGTGTACCTGGTCCGCCAGGGCACGCTGGACGACTACGTCTACCTCGAGCACGGCGCCCACTACGCGATCGGCGCCCTCGCCGTGATCCTCATGGTCACCATCCAGTACCAGATCAACGAGGTCATCACCGGTCTCGTCGGCGTCGTCCTGATCGCCTGGTCCTTCTGGTCCTCCGTGCGCCGCAACAAGGCGCTGGCAGCGGCCGAGGGAAAAGCCGAGGACTCGGACGAGAAGACTGAGGTCTCGTCCGGGGTGTGATCACCTTCGGGGGGAGGGAACGCTCTCTGCGGGGCGGCCGGTGAGGAAACTGTCCTCCACGGCCGCCCCGTGAGCGTGTCATGGACAACCACGTGGGGGCGGGAATGGGCTTCTTCGACGGGCTGCTGGGCAGTCGCAGCGCCGAGTTCGACTCGGGCAGCGCGGCGACGAACGCGATCGAGCTGACCAAACGGCACCATCAGGTATCGCTCACCAAGCAGGGCGCGGCCACCGGAAACCTCCGGGTCAACCTGAACTGGCGGATGCGGACCTCCGACATCGGCGGGCCGCAGCGGGAGAGTCTGCTGCGGCACCCCTTCAAGGCGCTGCGGCCCCCGGAGGTCGTCGGGCACAGCCAGAGCATGGTCAACGTCGACCTCGACCTCGGCTGCCTCTACGAACTGGCCGACGGCACGAAGGGCGTCGTCCAGCCGCTGGGCGGGCTGCTGGGCGACGTCAACGCGGCGCCGTACGTGAAGCTCAGCGGGGACGACCGGTTCGGGTCGGCGTCGGGGGAGACGATGTACGTCAACCTCGACCACCGCGAGGAGATCAAACGGCTGCTGGTGTTCGTCTACATCTACGACCAGACCCCGGCGTTCGACCGTACCCACGCCATGGTGACCCTGTATCCGAGCAACGGCCCGCGGATCGAGATAGGCCTCGACGAGCGGCATCCGCAGGCCCGGTCGTGCGCGGTCGTGATGATCGAGAACGTGAAGGGCGAGCTGATCGTGCGGCGGGAGGTGCGGTTCGTGTACGGGTTCCAGGCGGAACTGGACCGGCTGTACGGGTGGGGGCTGCAGTGGGGGCGGGGCTACAAGACGAAGGTGGAGAAGTAGCCCCCACGGCGGCGGGGGCCGCTTGCCGGGCGGCTCACCGGCCGATGAACTGCGGCCCCTGCGGGGGCATCTGGAAGGAACCGTCCGGATAGGCGTAGCCGTGCGTCGGGAGGTTGTTCGGGTAGCCGTAGGCCGGCTGCTGTTGCTGCTGGGGGACCACCGACGTGGGCTGCTCCGGGGGCAGCGGCTGGGAGAGGCTCGGAGCGGGCGGGAGCGCGGCCGGGTCCGATGAGTCCGCCGCCTCCTCCGACTCGTCCACCGAGATGCCGAAGTCCGTCGCCAGGCCCTTGAGACCGTTGGAGTAGCCCTCGCCCAGCGCGCGGAACTTCCAGCCCTCACCGCGGCGGTACAGCTCGCCGCAGATCAGGGCGGTCTCCTCGCCCGTCTCGGGACGGATGTCGAAGGTGGCGATCGGGTCGCCCTCCGTGGCCGCGTCGTACAGCACGATGCTGAGGGACCGTACGGTGTCGAAGGTGACGCCGTCCGCCGACGCGACCAGGAGGATCTGGCTGACGCCGGGCTCGACACCGGACAGATCCGTCTGGATCGTGTCGGTGAGACCGTCGGCGACCCGTTTCTTGCCGAGCCGCCAGACCTTCCCGGAAGGGTGCCGGGGCTGGTTGTAGAAGACGAAGTCCTCGTCGGAACGCACCCGGCCGTCGGGGCCGAGGAGCAGCGCGGAGGCGTCGACGTCGGGGATCCCCTGCCCGGGCGTCCAGCGCAGCACGGCGCGTACCGTGGTGGTCTTGAGCGGGACGTTGGACCCCTTCAGCATCGCGTGCGTCATGCGGTCATCCTGCCCTCTCGGTCCTGATCACGACAACGCGGGGTACACGGACATACAGGAGAACCCACACGGGCGAGTTACCTGAAATTCATGCCCGGCGGGAACCCCCGACATGGACTTCTACGTACTATTACCGGCCACCTCTTGCGAAATCCACAGCCTTACCTTGCACCACGGGGGAGATTTATGCGTCATTTCGGGCACCTCGCCCCTGAGGTGCGCCAGCGCCTCTTCCACCGGGAGCCGTGCGTCTTCGACGCGGACGCCCCGGCCAGGCTGCTCGCCGCCGCCCTGGGCGCCACGCTCTACAGCCCGGCCACCCGGCCGCGGCTGGCCGACGACATCGTCAAGCAGTCCGGGCGCGGCGTGGTGTCGATGGTGCTGTGCCTGGAGGACTCCATCGGTGACGAGGACGTCCTCGCGGGCGAGGAGAACCTCGTCCGCCAGTTCACCGACCTCGCGGGCCGCTCGGACGCGGAAGGCGGGGAGCTGCCGCTGCTCTTCATCCGGGTGCGCACACCCGAGCAGATCCCCGACCTGGTGGAGCGGCTCGGGGACACCGCGCGGCTGCTGAGCGGGTTCGTCTTCCCCAAGTTCACCGAGGAGCGCGGCATCCCCTTCCTGGAGGCGCTCGCCGCCGCCGAGACCGCGAGCGGGCGCCGGCTGTTCGGCATGCCGGTGCTGGAGACGCCCGAGCTGATGTACCGGGAGTCGCGGGTGGATGCCCTGGAGGGCATCGCCCGGGCCGTGGACAAGTATCGGAGCAGGGTGCTCGCGCTGCGCCTCGGCGTGACCGACTTCTGCTCCTCGTACGGCCTGCGCCGCGCCCCCGACATGACCGCCTACGACGTCCAGATCGTCGCCTCCGTGATCGCCGACGTGGTGAACATGCTGGGCCGCGCCGACGGCACCGGGTTCACGGTGACCGGGCCGGTGTGGGAGTACTTCCGGGTCCCCGAGCGCATGTTCAAGCCGATGTTGCGGCACAGCCCCTTCCTCGAGGGGCAGGCGGTGGAGTTGCGCGAGAAGCTTATTGAGCACGCGATGGACGGGCTGCTGCGCGAGATCTCCCTCGACCACGCCAACGGTCTGCTCGGCAAGACCTGCATCCACCCCTCCCACGTGCCGGCCGTGCACGCGCTGTCCGTCGTCAGTCACGAGGAGTACGGCGACGCGGCGGACATCCTGCGGCCGGAACGCGGCGGCGGGGGTGTCCTCAGGTCCCAGTACACGAACAAGATGAACGAGGTGAAGCCCCACCGGGCCTGGGCCGAGCGCACCATGCTGCGCGCCGAGGTCTTCGGGGTGGCCAACGAGGACGTCAGCTTCGTCGACCTGCTCGCCGCCGGCATTCCCGGCTAATCGCCTCATCACCTAGGGACGCATGAACAACGAAGTGAACAACGGGGTCTGGTCCGGGACCTGGGTCGCGAAACGGCTCGGGGTCGAGCTCGTCGGGGACGACACGCTGCCCGGCCTGCTGGGGCTGGCGCTGCGCCGCAACCCCAAGCGCGCCCATCTGCTGGTCTCCCACGTGCTGGGCAAGCACGTACCGCAGTCCCCGTCCGTCGTCCACGGCCACGGCTTCGCCCTGGGCCGCCGGGTGCGCGAGCTGCTCGGCGCCGAGGAGGCGGGCCGTGCGGTCGTCCTCGGCTACGCGGAGACCGCCACCGGCCTCGGCCACTGTGTCGCCGACGGCCTCGGCACCGCCCCCTACCTGCACTCCACCCGCCGCCCGGTGGCGGGTGTCGCGGCGGCGGGCGGCTTCGAGGAGTCCCACTCCCACGCCACCTCCCACCTCCTCCTCCCGGAGGATCCGGCGCTGCTGGTCGGCGACGGCCCGCTGGTCCTCGTCGACGACGAGTTCTCCACCGGCAACACGGTCCTCAACACGATCCGGGACCTGCACGAGCGCTATCCGCGCCGCCGGTACGTGGTCGTGGCCCTGGTCGACATGCGCTCACCCGCGGACACGGGCCGTCTGGACGCCTTCGCCCGGGAGATCGGTGCGCGGGTGGACCTGGTGGCGGCCGCCTCGGGCACCGTACGACTGCCCGAAGGGGTGCTGGAGAAGGGCCAGGCGCTGGTCGCCGAGCACGAGGGGCGCACGGTGCCCTCGCCGCGTTCGTCGTCCGGCCGTGTCGAGCGCGTGGACCTCCTCTGGCCCCGCGGCCTCCCCGACGGCGGCCGGCACGGCTTCACCCCCGCGCACCGCGACCGCCTGGAGGGCGCGCTCCCCGCGATGGCCGCCCGCCTCGCCGAGGCGATACCCGAGGGCGCCCGAAGCGCCCTCGTCCTCGGCTTCGAGGAACTGATGTACGCGCCGCTCAGACTGGCCCGGGAGCTGGAGCAGGTCGTGGCCGTCGAGGTGCGGTACTCGACCACCACCCGCTCGCCCGTCCTCGCGGTCGACGACCCCGGGTACGCGATCCGCAGCCGCATCGTCTTTCCCGCGCACGACGACCCGGCCGACGGCCCCGGCGACCGTTATGCCTACAACGTCGCGGGCGGCGGCTTCGACACCGTGATCGCGGTCGTCGACTCGGCCGGCGACACCGCGGCCCTGCACGCCCCCGACGGCCTGCTCGCCCAGCTCGCCGCGCACACCCCGCACGTGGTCCTCGCCGTCGTGCCGTCGTACGTCCCCGAGCCGCTGTACGCAGCCGCACTGCCCGAAATGAGACCCGCCATGCTGCCCGAGCCCCTCCGCGGCCCCGCCTTCTCCTCGTACCCGCCCGAGGAGGTCGGCTGGCTGCTCCAGGACCTCTCGGACGTGACACTGGAGGCGCCGACCGAGGAGCGCGAGGAGGCCATCCAGAGCGGCGGCGCGCACTACGCGGAGTCCCTGCCGGTCGAGTACCAGCCCAGCGAGCAGTACCAGGAGCTGTTCCAGGTGGCCCTGGACGCCTCCGCGGCCCGCATCGCGCAGGCCGTGGGCGTGGTGACGGAGACGGTGATCGCCGAGCGGTCCCCGCGGCCGGTGCTCGTCTCGCTGGCCCGCGCCGGGACGCCCGTCGGGGTGCTGATGCGCCGCTGGGCGCAGTACCGGCACGGTCTCGACCTGCCGCACTACGCCGTGTCGATCGTGCGCGGCCGGGGCATCGACGCCAACGCGCTGCGCTGGCTGGCCGCCCACCACGACCCGAGGGACGTGGTGTTCGTGGACGGCTGGACCGGCAAGGGCGCCATCACCCGGGAGCTGGCCGCGGCCATCGAGGAGTTCGAGGCTGCGGGCGGTGCGGCCGGGTTCGACGCGGAGATCGCGGTGCTGGCCGACCCGGGCTCGTGCGTGCGGACGTACGGCACCCGGGAGGACTTCCTGATCCCGTCCGCGTGCCTCAACTCGACCGTGTCGGGGCTGATCTCCCGGACCGTGCTGCGGGCCGACCTGGTGGGTCCCGACGACTTCCACGGCGCGAAGTTCTACCGCGAGCTGGCCGGATCGGACGTGTCGGTGGCCTTCCTGGACGCCGTCGCCGCCCGCTTCGGCGAGGTCACGGAGACGGTCGACGGCGCGGTGAAGGAACTGCTCGCCAGTGACCGCACCCCGACCTGGGAGGGCTGGGCGGCCGTCGAGCGGATCAGCGAGGAGTACGGCATCCACGACGTGAACCTGGTCAAGCCGGGCGTCGGCGAGACCACCCGGGTGCTGCTGCGCCGGGTGCCCTGGAAGATCCTGGCGCGCGCCGGGGCGGGCGCCGACCTGGAGCACGTGCGGCTGCTCGCGGAGCAGAGAGGGGTCCCGGTGGAGGAGGTCGGCGATCTGCCGTACACCTGCGTGGGGCTGATCCACCCCCGGTACACGCGCGGGGCGACCGGCGCCGACGGCAGGGCGGTGGCGGTCTGATGCCGGTGCTGGTGGCGAGCGACCTCGACCGGACGCTCATCTACTCCGCGGCCGCGCTCGCGCTGACCATGCCGGACGCGCGGGCGCCCCGGCTGCTGTGCGTGGAGGTGCACGAGCGCGCCCCGCTGTCGTTCATGACGGAGACCGCGGCCGGACTGCTGACCGACCTCGGGGACGCGGCGGTGTTCGTGCCGACGACCACCCGGACGCGCAAGCAGTACCTGCGCATCAATCTCCCCGGACCGACCCCGAAGTACGCGATCACCGCCAACGGCGGCCATCTCCTCGTCGACGGCGTCTCCGACCCGGACTGGCATGCCGGTGTGACCGCGCGCCTCGCGGAGCAGTGCGCGCCGCTGGAGGAGGTCCGGGAGTACCTGGAGAACACCGCCGACCCGCTGTGGCTGCGCAAGCACCGGATCGCCGAGGACCTCTTCGCCTACCTCGTGGTGGAGCGCGAGCTGCTGCCCGAGGAGTGGGTGAAGGAGCTCGCGGCCTGGGCGGAGAACCGGGGCTGGACGGTGTCCCTCCAGGGCCGCAAGATCTACGCCGTGCCGAAGCCGCTCACCAAGAGCGCGGCCGTGCGGGAGGTGGCCCGCCGCACCGGCGCCGAACTGACGCTCGCCGCCGGTGACTCGCTGCTCGACGCCGACCTGCTGCTGGCCGCGGACCGCGGCTGGCGCCCCGGGCACGGCGAGCTCGCCGACGCCGAGTGGGCCGCGCCCGGCATCACCGCGTTGCCGGAGCGGGGGGTTCTGGCGGGGGAGCGGATCCTCCGGGAGTTCCTCAGGGCGACCTGCGGGAAGTGACCCGCCCCCGGCCGTAGCAGGCCTCAGCCGCAGCAGCCCCCTCCGCAGCAGCCGCCTCCGCCCCCGCCGCCCGCCCCGGGCGCGGGGGCGGAGGCGGACTTCGTGCCGCCCACAGCTACCGTGGACAGCAGCTTGACCGTATCGTCGTGGCCGGCCGGACACTCGGCGGGAGCGGCGGACTCGGCCATGGGACGGCTCAGTTCGAAGGTGTCGCCGCAGGTCCGGCAACGGTACTCGTAACGAGGCATGAGGACAGGCTAATCCCCATAAGCCCGGCAGTCCGCACCAGAGTTTTGATGGTGTTCACTTCTGTCGATTTCTTATGTGGAGAATTTGCGAAGGGCGCTGGTAATTTGAGGGTGCCGCGTTGACCACGAGGTCCGGGGGATTCTGGGTTTGCAGCCGCGCTCACGGCAACCATGCGAAACCCTCGTACGTCTGTACGTCTGCCTGTGCGAGCAACACCGAAGTGCGGAGGGAGACGCGTCGTGACCCAGGCGGGGCAGGGGGAGGAGCCCCAGGAGCCGGATGCCACCATGCAGTTGAAGCTCCCGGACTCGTTCCGTCCGGACGAGACCATGCAACTGCGAATATCGGACATACCCGCCGTACCCGAAGGGCCCGAAGAGCAGAAAAAGGGGCACTCATCAGGGAACCGGCGTAAAGCCCCCCGCCCTTCCGTTCGCTCCCAGGTCATTTCCCGGCTCGCCCCCCTCACGGCCGCCCTGGCACCGTATGTGGCTCGTGTCACTCCCTACGCGCGCAAGCTGCGCCCGCAGTACCCGCGCCCCGGCCGCACCGACTGGCGGCGCTGGATACCCTCCTGGCGGCAGTGCCTCGGGGGCGTCCTCGCGTCCATAGGTCTCAGCAGCGTCTTCCTCGTCGTCGCCTACGCGGCCACCGACATCCCGAGCAACCTCAACTCGTACGCCACCCAGCAGGACAACGTGTTCTTCTGGTCCGACGGGACGCCCATGGCCCGTACCGGCTGGGTGCAGCGGCAGGCGATGCCGTTGAAGGACATCCCCGAGGACGTCCGCTGGGCGGTCCTCGCCGCCGAGAACGCGAGTTTCTACAGCGACCCCGGTATCTCCGTCAAGGGCATCTCGCGCGCCCTGTTCCGCACGATCGGCCAGGGCGACACCCAGGGCGGCTCCACGATCACCCAGCAGTACGTCAAGAACGTCTACCTGAACCAGAACCAGACCATCAGCCGCAAGTTCACCGAGGCGATGATCTCCCTCAAGCTGGACAACCAGATGAGCAAGGACGACATCCTCGAGGGCTATCTCAACACCAGCTGGTTCGGCCGCGGCACCTACGGCATCCAGCGCGCCGCGCAGGCCTACTACGGCAAGGACGTCAGCAAGCTCAACGCCAGCGAGGCCGCGTTCCTCGCCTCCCTCCTGAAGGGCGCGGGACTCTACGACCCCACCCTCAGCGAGGCCAACCGCGCCCGGGCCGTGGAGCGCTGGAAGTGGACCCTGGACCGGATGGTCGACATCGGCAAACTGTCGAAGGCCGAGCGGGCCAAGTACAAGACGTTCCCGGAGCCCCTCAAGAGCAACCCGCTGTACGACACCGGTGAGCAGAGCGACTACCTGGTGGAGCTCGCCTCCCAGTACGCCAAGAAGGCCGGCGGCATCTCCGACAAGGACTTCGACCTGGGCGGCTACCAGGTCTACACGACCTTCGACAAGAAGCGTGAGGCCCAGCTCACCACCGCCGTCGTCACGGCCCGCAAGAAGGCCCTGAAGGACGATCCGAAGAACGCGAAGTCCGCGCACTACGGCGCCTCGTCGGTGGCCGCCGACGGGCGGATCCTCGCCGTCTACGGCGGCCCCGACCACCGTACGCAGGGATACAACGAGTCCAACGCCACCACCGTCCCGGCCGGCACCGCCTTCCTGCCGTTCGTGTACGCCGCGGGGCTGGAGAACGGCATCCACAAGACCCGCGAGGGTGCCGCCACCGAGGTCACCGGCGAGTCGCTCTACGACGGCGACGACAAGGTGCTGCTGACCACCCCCGAGGGCTACTACTGGGACCGCAACGGCGACAGGGTCGCCGCCAAGAACGACGGGGGGAGGTCCTATGGGCAGATCTCCCTGCACCGCGCGCTGGAACTGTCGGTGAACACACCGTTCATGCAGCTCGGCATGGACACCGGCCTGGACAGGGTGACCCGGACCGCCGAGGCCTCCGGCTTCCTGGCCTCCAGCATCGGCGCCCAGGTGCCCGCGCTGTCCCTGGGCAGCTCCACGCCCAGCGCGATCCGGATGGCGAGCGGCTACTCCACCTTCGCGGCGGACGGCAAGCACACCGAGCCGTACTCGGTCCGCAAGGTCACCCGCAACGGCTCCACCGTCCCCCTGGACACGCCGAAGGCCAAGCGCGCGATGCGCACCGCCGTGGCCCAGGAGGTCAGCTCCGCGCTGGCCGACTCCTTCCGCACCGCCCATCCGTCCGACGTGCCCGCCGGGCAGACGGCGGCCGCGCAGGCCGGTTCCGCCGCTTCCGGGCCGGCCGGCAAGGCGGGCACCACGGACAAGGACACCGCCGCCTGGTACGTCGGCACGGCCAAGGCGGTGTCCACGGCGGTCGTCGTCTACCGCATCGACCTCACCAAGAGCCTTGAACCACTGCCTCTGGAGGGCATCGCCGGAACCACCGACGACAGCGTCCCGTACGGCATCTGGTCCAGTGCCATGAGCCCGCTCGGCTGACCACCGAACGGGCCCCGCCCCCCAACCCCGGAGAATGAGCCGCACATGAAGTCACCGTCGGGCCGCCGCCGCAAGGCCGTGGCACCGCGCCGTCCCGCCGCCACGCACCCGGGGTTCCTGACCCTGGCCGCGCTCCTCGTCGTCGCCTCGCTGATGGGCGGCTACATGGTGCTCAACCGGACGGACAACACCCAGCCCACCGCGTCCTCGGGGGACAGCAAGAAGGCGACGGCGCAGGCGACCAAGGAGCCGGAGTGGGACGGCAAGACCCACGTCCTGGGGGACGGCTCCACCTCGTACACCGGTCCGCAGACCGAACAGTTGAAGGCGGAACCGCTCAAGCCGGGTGAGAAGCCGCCGCAGTTCGTCGTCTTCTCCTGGGACGGCGCGCTGCAGGGCGACGACGGACTCTTCGAGCACTACCGCGAGATGGCCAAGAAGTACGACGCCCACATGACCTTCTTCCTCACGGGCATCTACCTGCTGCCCAAGAGCAAGCGGGACCTGTACTCCCCGCCCATGCACTCCAAGGGCTCGTCCGCGATCAGCTTCCCCACCGACGAGCACATCCGCAGCACGCTGGGACAGCTCTCCAAGGCGTGGCTCGAGGGCAACGAGATCGGCACCCACTTCAACGGGCACTTCTGCGGCGCCAAGGGCGGCGGCGAATGGAGCGTCGCCCAGTGGAAGAGCGAGATCGACCAGTTCTACGAGTTCGTCGAGAAGTGGAAGACGAACACCGGCTACAAGGACATGCCCCCGCTGCCCTTCGACTTCAAGAAGGAGGTCACCGGCGGCCGGGCGCCCTGCCTCGAAGGCCAGGAAAACCTCCTGAAGGCCGCCAAGAGCTACGGCTGGCGCTACGACGCCTCCAACCCGGGCGGCTACCAGGTCTGGCCCACGAAGAAGAACGGCCTCTGGGACTTCCCGCTCCAGATGCTCCCGTCCGGGGACATCCAGTCCCTGTCCATGGACTTCAACTACCTGTACAACCAGTCCAACGGCGAGACCAACGGCGACCCCGCCAAGTACCCGGAGTGGGAGCAGCAGACCGTCGACTCCTACATGGCGGGCTTCAACCGGGTGTACTACGGCAGCCGGGCGCCGATGTTCATCGGCAACCACTTCGAGGACTGGAACGGCGGCATCTACATGAAGGCCATCGACCAGATCATCCCTCAGATATGCACCAAGAAGGACGTCAAGTGCGTGTCCTTCAAGGAGTTGGCCGACTGGATGGACGTGCAGTCGCCCGCGACACTGGAGAGCCTGCGCAGCCTGGACCCGGGGCAGAACCCGGACTGGTCGACCGTCGTGAAGTGACGCGTGAAGCGACCGCGTGAAGTGACGGTCGCATAACTCCCTTGGTTTCTCCGCCGTACCCCTCTTCACAAGAACCACACGCGCCATGCAAAGATTTCGTACCCCGGCATCCCACCGCCGGGGCAAGAGGGGAAACATCAGTGAAGTCAAGGAAATTGAGCGGGACGCGCCGCCGCGTCACGATACTCGGGGCAGCCGCGACCTCGGTCGTCGCCGGAGTCGCGCTGCTGCCCAACTGGTCCGCCGGTGCGGCCGTCGTCGACGACCCCACGGTCGACGCCAAGACCAAGGCCACCTTCCAGCGCCTCGCCGACGCGGTCTTCACCGACCGCACCGACGCGCTGGTCACCGGCGCGCAGGGCGACCGGGCGAAGCCGCTGACCAACGGCTTCTCCGGCAACGTCAAGCTGTCCTCCGCCGCCGCCCGCACCGAGGACTCCACCCTGTCCTCGCTGGACGAGCGCAAGGACAAGCTGGCCAAGGCCGGCGAGAAGTACAGCAAGGCCTCCACCACCGTCACCCTGAACGCCACGCGCGTGACGGGCCGTACGGCCAAGGCCGCGGTCACCGAGACCACGACCCTGACCTACGCCAAGGCGAGCGGGAACGCGCCGAAGACCACCGGCTTCCAGGCCCGGCACGAGCTGACCTTCAAGGCCGACCGGCACGGCAACTGGCAGCTCACCGACGTCCAGGACACCGACCAGGGTGGCCTCGCGGTGAACACGCTCTCCAAGCCGACGTCCGTCAAGGCGACCACCGCCGACGACACCATGCCGAACGCCCCGCGCGCGGCGATCACCCGCAACCCGGCCGCCGTCCCGAAGACCGGCACCGCCTACGACTACAAGGCGATGGCGACCTACGCCGAGAAGTACTGGAACGTCTACAACACGGACTACCCGGACTACAACGGCCACGGCGCGGGCGGTGACTGCACCAACTTCGTCAGCCAGTCCCTGAAGGCCGGCGGCTGGAAGCACGTCCCGGGCTACGTGTACGACTACACCAAGTGGTTCGGCAACGCGGACATCCAGTCGGACTCGTTCGTCGGCGTCAACGAGTGGTCCTGGTTCGCCCAGAACTCCAAGCGGACCACCGCGCTCGCCAACGTCTACCAGCTCGAGGTCGGCGACGTCCTCCAGATGGACTTCGACCGCGACGGGTCCAAGGACCACACGATGATCGTCACGTACAAGAGCGGCGGTGTGCCGTACGTGACGTACCACTCGAACAACACCCTCCGCAGGTCGGTGGCGAGCCTCATCGCGTCGTACCCCAACGCGTACTACTACGCCTACCGCACCTGATCCGGCCGGTCCGTCACTCCTCGGGGTGACGGGCCCGCCAGTACGGGTTGTCGTGCGGCAGGGCGGACCCCACCCTGCCGTACATCCCGAAGACCATCAGCAGGATCCCGATCACGAAACTGAGCATGCAGTTCTGGATCTTGAAGGCCAGGAAGTTGTAGTCGGTCTCCAGCAGGGCCATGTTCAGGAAGCCGCTGAGGATGAACAGACCGCCGAGGGTCATGTTCAGCGTGGAGGCGAAGTTCCCGCCGATCACCATGCCCACGAACAGCAGCAGCCCGACACCGACCGACAGCCAGCTCAGCGCGCCGTTGGTGTTCAGACTCCAGACGGTGTCCCCGCCGGTGTCGAAGAAGCCGATCTGGTCGATGAGCCCGAAGACCCCGAAGACGACCAGCCCCAGACCCATCAGCCCGGCGCCGATCCGGTAGACCAGGTTCAGCCGGTGGTCGACCGGCAGATGGTCGTCGAGCCTGATCCGTCGCCGGGTGCGCAGCGCGTTCGAGGGCGAGTGCGAGGCCATCTCCGCCTCCCTGGGGTGGACGGTGCCGACTTCGGGCCGTACGCGCTTCAGGCCGTACGCGTCGAGGCGTACGGACCTTCCACGTACCTTTCAATATCCGCCCGCCGGGCGCCCGGGGCAACGTCAGTGGGCCGCGCCGCGGTCCTCGCGGATCCGCGTCACCACACCCGCCACGGTCTGCCGGACCGCCTCCGTCTCGGTGAGGAAGTGCCAGTAGTCGGGGTGGCGGCCCTCCAGGCCGCCGATCGCCCTCTCCAGCCGGGCCACCGAGTCGTCCAGCGGACGCGCGTGACGCGGATCGGGCGTGTTGCGCCCGGCCATCGCCAGCCGCTGCGCGTCCCGGATCGCGAACCGGGTCCGGTCGATCTCCGCCTGCGGGTCCTTCTGCACGGCGTTCAGCCGGGCCAGCCGGTCGCCGGCGGCCGAGACCGCCTCGTCGGTGGTGTTCAGCAGCGCCCGCGCCGTGGACAGCAGCGAGGTGGCGTCCGGCCAGCGCTGCGCGTCCCGCGCCGCCTGCGCGTCCTTCAGCTTCGCCTCCGCCTGCCGTACGTTCTCCCCGGCCTGCTGCGGCACCCGCTGGAGGTCCTGCCAGCAGGCCGCCGCGAACCGCCGCCGCAGCTCGCTCAGGACCGGGTCGACCTGGCCCGCGCGGGTCGTGAGCGCCTCGGCGCGGGTGCGCAGCGACACCAGCCGGTGGTCGATCTCCGCGGCCTTCTCCGGCAGCCGTTCGGCCTCCGCCCGCACCGCCGCGGCCTCCCGCGAGACCCGCTCGGCCCGCTCCAGCGTCCCGGGCACGCCGTGCTGCCCGGCGCCCTGGTTCAGCTTGGTCAGCTCGGGGGCGAGCGCCGCGAGCCGCGCCGCGAGGTCGTCCGCCCGCAGCCCCGTCCGCCGGACGGCGTCCAGCGCGTCGGAGGCGGCCAGCAGCCCCTGCCGGGCCCGCTCCACGGCGGGCGCGAGCCGGGCCAGCTGGGTCTCGGCCTTCCCGAGCAGTGGACCGAGCCCCTCGGCGAAGCGGTCCAGCTCCTTCTTGACGTTGCCCAGTTCGTCCTTGGCGCGGGTCAGTTCGGTGCGGGCCCGGGCGGCCGCCGAGGCCTCCAGGTCGTCCCGGTCGAGGTCGTGGGCGTCCACCGCCTCGATGTACCGGCCGCTGGCCTCGTCGATGCGCCGCCCGATCGCCTCGAAGTCGGAGACCACGCGCCGGGCGGCCGGGGTGTCGTCGACCGCCGTGATCGTCTCGATCGAGATCCGCAGATCGCGCTGGGCGGTGTCCAGCTCGTAGAACGCGGCCGCCGCCGCGTCCTTCGCCGCCTGCGCCTCGGCCCGCTGGCCCTCGGCCCGTCCGCCGAACCAGCGCCGGGTGCCGCCGCCGGCGAACGCGGCGGGCAGCGCGAGGGCGACGACGAGCGGCAGCGCGAACAGCGTGAGGGTGTCCCGGACCGTGTGACGGCGTGCGCGCGGCCCCAACGGCGAGTACGGCTGCGGTGGTGTCGCCGTCACATCCCTCTCCCGTGCTGTGATTCGCCCTGACCGGTGTTCATTCTCCCACCGGTTATGGACGAACACACGGGCCGGTCAGTTCGCGGTCCGGACCGTGACTTTCCCGTCCTGCGTCTTCGCCGACACCTCGTGCGGGCTGGAGTCGTCCCGGGGCACGCCGATGTCCTGCCCGCCGTCGTCGGTGTCCGTCGTCACCCTGTACGCCGCCTTCGGCACGGTGATCGTCACCGCGCCGTCCTCGCTGACCGACTCCACCCGGTCCGGTACGGCGGCCAGGTCGAGCCGGACCGAGCCGTCCTCGGTGCGGGTGCTGACCGTGCGCGAGGAGACCTCCGCCCGCACGGAGCCGTCGTCGGTGCGCACCGCCAGCGGCCCGCTGGAGTCCGTGACGCGGACCGAGCCGTCCTCGGCGCGGATGCTCAGCGCGTCCCGGAACCCGCTCGCGCGGACGCTGCCGTCGTCGTCCTCCACCTTCACGGCGACGCCCCGGGGGACCTCGACGCGGTGCTTGGCGGCGCAGTCGGCGACCACCCCGGAGCAGCGCACCCGCAGCTTCAGCCGGTCCCCCTTCATCGACCAGGTCACCTTCGGCTCCTTGCCGATCGCCACCGACCCCTGGAACCAGCGGGTGACCTCGACCGCGCCGGCCTTGTTGCCGGCCGCCGCGACGATCTCCAGCGCCGAGTCGTCCGAGTCGATGGTGAGGGTGCGGCCCGGTAAGGCGAAGGAGCGCTGTTCGGGGTGCTCGTCGTCGGCGGCGGAGGCCCCGCACCCGGTGGCCGTGGCGGCGAGGGCCACGACGGCCGCGGCGGCGAGGGCCGCGCGGGCGGGAACGGTCGTACGGGCCGTGGTGACCTTGCCGGTCATGTGGTCTCCCCTGGGGCGGTTTTCCGATGTCCCCACGACCGTAGAGACCCGGCGCCGCTCGGACGATCCGGCTTGCTCCCGGACCAGAGGTGGGGACAACCCCCGCAGGACGCCCCGCGGATACGGGTTTGCGGCGCACTGCCCCGGGCAAGGTAGGCTGTCGACTCGTTCTGGGTGCGTAGCTCAGGGGTAGAGCGCCTGCCTTACAAGCAGGATGTCGGCGGTTCGAAACCGTCCGCGCCCACCAGGATGACGGAAGGGGCCACCGGAGAGATCCGGTGGCCCCTTTCCCGTGTCCCCGAAGGGCTAGCTAGGGCCCTTCCGGCTCGTCCTGAGGTTCGGGTGCGTGCTTGAGGCGGGTGCGGGCCTCCACCCGGTCCTCGGCGGCGACGTCCGACCAGAAGCGGTGGCAGCTCACGAACACCGCGAGCTCGTGCTCACGCCGCCGGAGTTTCTCCACCTCGGCCTGCTCGTCGGCCGTCCAGCCGGGGGAGGCGGGGCGCTCGATCTTGCGCCAGCCGCCGGCGTCGCTGAATCCGTCCAGCGGCTCCACCGACCAGGGGAGCCGCTTCAGCAGGGCCGAGAGCTCGGCCCGGACCTGATGCAGCTCCTCCTGACCGGCGCGCAGGTCGCTGGGAAAGTCATAGGTCTTAGCCACGCGACAATGCTACGCCTGTTCGATTTTGGGAGGCGAGCTCCTTTGGGGTGTTCGTGTGAACATACGTTCGACGGGGTTCCGATGGGGTTCCGCCTCCGAGGCGGCCCGGGCGCGGTCCTGCTCGTGCCGCGGCTCACTCGGCGGCGGGCGGCACCGCGCACGCGGGGGTGCCGCCGGGCAGCCGGTGGCGGTTGCGGGACACCCGGCGGTAGACCGCGCGGGCGCCCGAGCGGATGCCGGGGAGCCGGAGGGCGGCCCCGAGCGCGCGGTACACCGGCGAGGACGAGGTGGCCACATAGCGGGCCAGCGCGTCCGAACCGCCCGCGAGGACCGTGCCGCCGCGCAGCAGCAGGACCTCCCGGTCGAGCCGTTCGCGGTGCGGGGCGGTGTCCTCGGCGGGCAGGAACTGCCAGGGCACCGCCGCGATCGCCGGCGCGGCGAGGGCGCGGACCCGGTCGACGGAACTCTGGCAGAAGCCGCAGTCCCCGTCGTAGGCGAGGACGGGCGGCGCGGAGCCGGCCATGCGTTCTTCCTTCCGGTTCGGGGCTTCTCCCTCAATGGTTCCCCGGGAGGATTGTCGGACCCTGGTTCTACGGTGGAGGTATGTGCCGGAGTATCAAGACCCTGCGTCCGCCCGTTCTGCCCGAGGAGGCGACCGAGGACGAGATCCGGGCCGCCGCGCTGCAGTACGTGAGGAAGGTGTCCGGGTTCCGGGCGCCGGCCGAGCACAACCGGGAGGTGTTCGAACGGGCCGTGGACGTGATCGCCGGGGCGACGGCCGAGTTGCTGGACGGTCTGGAGGTGCGGGGCGCGGCGGCCCGGCGGGCGTCGTAGCGCCCGCCGTCGCCGGTCATGCCGCCGGTTATGCCGCCGGTCTGCGAACCAGGTAGGCCGCGCCGGCTCCCGCGCCGAACAGCGCCAGCAGGGAGACGCCCGTCCCCAGCCAGCTCGCGCCCAGCCAGTGGGCGCCGAAGTAGCCCAGGGCGACGCTGTAGGCCGCCCAGGAGAGACCGGCCAGGGCGGACCAGGGGAGGAAGTCGCGGGCGCGCCGGTGGTCGGCTCCCGCGATGAGGGAGACGACCGAGCGGCCGGCGGGCGCGAAGCGGGCCAGTACGACGAGGGTGCCGCCGCCGCGGGCGAGCGCCTCGCCGAGACGTTCCTGCGCGGTGGTGAGGCGCCGGGAGCGGGCGATCGCGCGGTCCAGGCGCTCGCCGCCGCGCCAGGCCAGGCGGTAGGCCACCAGATCGCCCAGGACGGAAGCCGTCGTCGCGGAGAGGATCAGCGCGAGGATGTCCGGCACCTCGTGGGGCACCTGCCCGGTGGCCGCGCCGGAGCCCGCGGCCGCCGCCGTGGCCGCCGTGATGACCAGCACGCCGCTCGGCAGCACCGGCAGGAACACGTCGAGCAGGACCGACAGGCCCACCAACGCATAGATCCAAGGGGTCCCCAGCAAGGCCCCCACACTGTCGAACACCGATCGTTCCCCCGTGTCTCCCCCGTGTCGGCCGACCGTGCCGCTGTGCTGCGAGGGGCGGCAGGTGCGGTCGATAACAGCCATACAGCGTACGCGTGGCGGGTGACGGAGAGATCACGGGGGGCTCGCGTGTTCGGCACAGCATGTTCACGGGGGACGGGGCGCGAGGGCAGGTGCGGGAGGTGAAAGGGCAGGGCGCCCCGGACCGTTGGGAAGGTCCGGGGCGCCTCGCACCGGTCGTTCAGGCCGTGCTGACGGTCTGTCGGACGGCCGGTCAGGCCGTGACGGTGGTCTTTCGTACGGCCGGCTCCCGTTCCCCGGCCGCCTCGCGCCGGGCGAACAGCCGGTCGAGGCCCAGCGCGCCGGAGCCGGTGAAGATCAGCAGCAGGAAGGCCCAGCAGAACATCGCGGAGGCCTCGCCGCCGTTCTCCAGCGGCCACAGGGCGTTCGGCTGGTGCACCTTGAAGTACGCGTACGCCATGGAGCCCGAGGCCAGGAGTGCGGCGGCCCGGGTGCCGAGGCCCAGCAGCACCAGGGTGCCGCAGACCAGTTGGATCGCGGCCGCGTACCAGCCGGGCCAGGTGCCGGCCTCGAGGGTGCCGCCGTCGGTGCCGACGGCTCCGCCCAGGACTCCGAAGAGCGAGGCGGCGCCGTGGCAGGCGAACAGCAGGCCCACGACGATGCGGAACAGGCCCAGTGCGTAGGGCTGGGCCTGGTTGAGACGAGCGGACATGTGGGGGGTGCTCCTTCGGTCTGTCGGTGGGGGCGGCGGTACCGAATGAGCGATCCACGTTAGGGGGACCTAATCTACGCTTGCAAGTTCAACATCTGGCCACTGCTTCGACTCCGCTTCGGGCTCCCCGTCCTGTGCCGTCGCACGTAGAACGGCTCTCGCCACCGCGTCGGCGTCCGAGAGCGTGACCGAATCCACCCCCGGGCGGGCACCCGCGGCGGTCACCCAGTGCACCCCCTCCGTGGGCACGCCGAACGCGAACCTCTTTGCGTGCGACCGACCTTGACGGTCTATCAGGTGATAGGGGCGGGGCGTCACGTCCAGTCCACCGGTGAGGTAGCCGTCCACCGTGTGGGGGCGGCAACGACCGGTCTTCAGCAGCCGGGCGAGCAGATCGTCGGCGGTGCGGCGCAGCTCCGGTTCCGGGAGCCGGGCCTCGACCAGGGTCGTCACCCGGACCGCAGAGCCCGGCACCTCCGGCGAGCGCGCCCGCCAGGCCCCGTCCTCCTCGCGCACCTCCAGGCGCGGCCCGAGCACCTCCACCACCCCCGCGGCCACCAGCGCGGCCAGCTCCTCGATCCGGCGCCTCGGCGGCCCGATGGACAGGAACGCGTTGAGCGGGGTGTACCAGCGGTCGAGGTGGTCGCGTCGGGAGGTGCCGGCCAGTCCGCCGTGGTCGACGATCAGACGCAGTTCGTTGCGCAGGTCGCGCAGCACGTCCAGGGCCGCCTTCAGCGGGCCGTCCACGTTCCCCCGGGCGGCTTCCGCCGCGTCCCGGCGCAGATGCCCCAGCAGCCAGTCCCGCCACTGCCCCGGGTGCGCGAAGCTGCGGCCCGTGTACGGCCGGGAGATCAGGTCCCAGCTCCAGCGGTCGGCCCGGGCCACGCCGAACTCGTCCAGGACGCGGGCCTCCTCGGGGTCGCGGTGGGCGGCGGCGAGGAAACGGTCGACGAATCCGGCACGGCGCGGGTCGGTGCGGCCCAGGAGGGTGGCGTAGTAGACCGTCTCCACCTCCTTGGCCACCAACGGCCATATCTCCGCGAGGAAGTCGGGCGCCTCCCCGGAGTCCGCCCGCTTGCGCAGCCCCGCGATGACCTCCGGGGTCAGGACGAGCGGGGTGTGACGGCCGTAGGGCCCCTTGGCGTTGTCGCCGCGCGCCTGGTAGGGGATCCCGCGCCGGGATCCCGCGTACAGCCGCGGCTCCCGCCCGGAGGGCACGTACCGCAGTCCGCCGTCCACGGAAGACCCGGTGCCCGTGTGGACGAAGCGGCCGCCGCGGCCCGTCGTCAGGAGGGCCATGTGGTCGAAGAAGTTGAGGCCGAGGCCGCGCAGCAGTACCGGTTCACCGGGGGCGATGCCGGACAGGTCGACGTCGGCCGGATTGGCGGGCGGGACGTGGCGCAGGCCGTGGCGCTCGGCGTAGGCGGTGTGGCGCTGCCCGGCGGCGTCGGCGATCACGGGGAGGTGGCCCTGGGCCAGGACCACGGCGGACAGCCCGAGCAGGACCCCGCCGTCGTCCAGGGTGAGGACCTGGCGGCCGTCGGCGGCGTCGTCCAGCCGGACGGCGCGGGCCGCGTGGGTCTCGACCCGCACCGAGGGCGGCGCCTCGCGTACGGCCCGGGCGAACACCCACTCCAGGTAGCGGCCGTAGTGGGCGCGGGTCGGGTACTCGTCCGGCCCCAGGGCGCCGTCCGCCCATGCGTGCAGGCTGGGGCCGGGGCGGATCGGGCCCGCGCAGTCCACGCTCTCGTCGGTGAACAGGGTCACCTGCGAGGCCACGGTGTTCATCAGCAGCTGGGGCGACTGTCCGGTGCGCCACACCCGGCCCGGCCCGGGCGGATCGGGGTCGACGACGTGGACGGTCAGCCGCACCCCCGGCGGGAGGAGTTCCGGCGCGGAGGCGCAGAGGCGTTCCAGGACGCTGGTGCCACGCGGCCCGGCGCCGACCAGGGCGACCGCGACCGGTACCGGTCGCGCGGGCGCCTGAGCGTTCGCACCGGCCGCGGCGTTGACTTCGGCGTGCACTGAGGACAAGGGGGTGACTCCCGGGCGTGTGGGGCGCGATGGAGCAGGCCGCCCACAGGCGTGAGGGGAAGCGGACGGTCCGCCTCATCATGCCGTCGGGCGTCCCAGAAGCCAACGTGGGCCCCATCCGCCCCGGTTGTCCCGGTCACACGGTCAAGTCCGACTCCTCCACCGTTGTCAGCGTGTCCTTCCCGCCGGCCTGTTCCAGCCGCAGCCGGGCCGAACGGCCGCGCAGGGTGAGGGTCATGAGCTGGTTGCCGAACCACGGCCCCCCGGTCCTGCGCCAGGACACGGGCGGCCGGGGGCAGCGGCCGTGCGCGGCGAGACGCCGGCCGAGGGCGCGGGCGACGGCGCTCCAGCCGAAGCGGAAGCCCGTCCGTATCGACCACGGGACGGAGTTGTGCACGGGCGAGCAGGTGAGTTGCAGCACACGCGCCTCGGGGGCGCCGGCCCGGTCCGGCCAGCGCGCCTCGGCCACGTACGCGTGGTGGACGTCCCCGGACAGCACGAGCACCGTCGCCGGCGCCCGGTCTCCCGACCCCGCCTCGGCGATCAGCTCGCCCAGCGCGGCGAAGGAGCCGGGAAAGGCCGCCCAGTGCTCGAGGTCGGCGGCCCGCCGCAGCCGTTCCCCGAACCGCGCCCAGCGCGCGCCGCGTTCGCCCCGGGACAGGGCCGCGTCCCACTCCTCGGCGTGGTGCACCAGATGCGGCAGCAGCCAGGGCAGGGAGGTGCCGATGAGGAGATGGTCGTAGGAGCCACGGTCCTGGAGCACCTGTTCGCGCAGCCACTCGGCCTCCCCGGGGTCGAGCATCGAGCGTTCGCTCTCCTCGAGGACCCGCGCGGCCCGGGTGTCCACCATCAGCAGCCGGACGCGGCCGAAGTCGCGCCGGTAGCTCCAGCGCACGGAGGCGGGATCGGTGTCGGCGCGGCAGGCGAATTCGCGCAGCACGTCGGTGCCGTCGGGGGTGGCGCGCACGGCGGCGTAGAGCGGGTCGGCGGCGAGTTCGGCGGGGGAGAGGTTGCCCAGGTGCTGGTGGACCCAGTACGACATGAGACCGCTCAGGATCCGCTCGCGCCACCAGGGCGTGGCCCGCATGTCGGCGACCCAGGCGGCGGAGGTGTTCCAGTCGTCGATCACGTCGTGGTCGTCGAAGACCATGCAGCTGGGGACGGTGGACAGCAGCCACCGCACCTCGGGGTCGAGCCAGGACTCGTAGTACAGCCAGGTGTACTCCTCGAAGTCGGCGACCTCGGCGCCGGGCGGGTCGTCGAGGCCGCGGCGGGCCCGGATCCGTTCCCGTACGGCGTCGGAGACCTCGTCGGCGTACACCTGGTCGCCGAGCAGGAGGAGGACGTCGGGCCGTTCGGCGTCCGGGTCGGCGGCGATGCGGGCGGCCAGGCTGTCCAGGGCGTCGGGGCCGACCGGGTCGTGCGCGCCGGCCGGGGGCGCCGCCCAGCGGCAGGAGCCGAAGGCGACCCGGACGCCGTCGTCCTCGGCCGGGAGGCGGATCTCGGAGGGCGGGAAACGGGAGTCGGGCAGCGGCCACACGCGCGTGCCGTCGAGGAGCACCTCGTACGCCGTCGACGTGCCCGCGGTGAGGCCGGTCACCTGGATCAGGGCGTAGTGGTGGCCCGCCACCTGGAAGGTGCGGGCCGTGCCGCCGGTGCCGTCCGCGCAGCGCACCTCGGCGGCGCACGGGCGGCTCGCCTCGACCCAGACGGTCGCCGACGAGCGGTCGGTGTGTCTCAGCAGTGGTCCCAGCCGCAGTCCGGCCACGCGATCACTCTCCTCCGTCGCACCCGTACGGTACGCAGCGACGGAGGAGAGCGGGGAGGGGCCGGAGCCCGAATGTGATCAGCAGCTGCTGAGGTAGCTGGTGAGCGCGGACTTCTCGGCCGAGTCGACGGAGAGGTCGTAGTAGTACTTCACCTGTACCCAGGCACGGACGTAGGTGCAGCGGTAGGAGGTGACCGACGGCATCCACTCGGCCGGGTCCTGGTCGCTCTTCGACTGGTTCACGTTGTCCGTGACGGCGATGAGCTGCGGGCGGGTGATGTCGTTGGCGAAGGCCTGGCGCTCGGCGGTGGTCCAGGCGTCGGCGCCGGAGTCCCAGGCCTCGGCGAGCGGGACCAGGTGGTCGATGTCGAGGTCCGAGGCGGCGGTCCAGGTGGCCCCGTCGTAGGGGGAGTACCAGCTGCCGCTGGTGGCGGTGCAGGCGGAGTTGGTGACGACGTTCGTACCGTCCCTCTTGAGGATGTACTCACGGGTGTTGCAGGTGCCGCTGATGGTGATCCAGGTCGGGAAGAGGTCCCGGTCGTAGCCGGTGCGGTCCTCGGTCGCCACGGTGAGCGAGGCGAGGTAGGTGCGGGCGGTGGCCGCGCTGACCGGGGTGGGGAGGGCAGCGGAGGCGGTCGGCGAGTTGAAAAGCGCGACGGAGGCTATGAGGCCGGTGAGTGCCGCGAGTATGCTCAGTCGTCGACGCGCGTAGAACTTGGGCATGCGAACTCCCTTGGGGGGATGGGGTGTTGGAGCGCAAGCGAGGAGAATGCTCGTCCGCTCCCATTGCGGGGAGGTGTGCGTCTGGTAAGAAGTTAGTGACGTGTACATGACACGACAAGGTTTATGGCGAAACGATCTCGCACGGGCCTTCGTGGGCGATCTCGTACACTGGGACGTGTTGAAGGGGAGTAGCTCTTCGCCGGGACCGTCGACATACTGCTCAGCCCGTCTGAGCCGGCGCCCGGAGGCAGGTCCGTGCCGGACCGGCTGGCGAGACCTTCGGCCAGCAGCACATGTTCACATGTGGCTGCCGCGCCGAGGTGTCTCCATGTGATCTACAGCACTCTCGGTGGGGCAGCCCCGACCGATTGAGGAACCTTGATCAGCATCACCGTCGCGGCGCTCGTCTTCGGCGTCGTCTTCCTGGCCGAACTGCCGGACAAGACCGCCCTCGCCGGGCTCGTCCTCGGCACCCGCTACCGCGCCTCGTACGTCTTCGCCGGTGTAGCCGCCGCCTTCACGCTGCACGTGGTGCTGGCCGGGAGCGTGCTGACGCTGCTGCCGCGGCAGATCGTGCACGTGCTGACCGGCGTGCTGTTCCTGGGCGGCGCGGCCGTGCTGCTCAGGAAGAGGGACGACGGCGAGGAGGAGGTTCGGCGGCCGGAGGACCAGTCGTTCTGGAAGGTCGCCGGCGCGGGGTTCATGCTGATCCTGGTCGCCGAGTTCGGTGACCTCACGCAGATCATGACCGCCAACCTCGCCGCCCGCTACGACGACCCGCTCTCCGTCGGCCTCGGCGCGGTGCTGGCACTGTGGGCGGTGGCCGGCCTCGGCATCGTCGGCGGAAAGGCGCTGATGAAGCGGGTGCCGCTGACGCTGATCACCCGGATGGCGGCGCTGCTGATGCTGGGGCTCGGGGTGTGGAGCCTGTGGGAGGCGGCCGCCGGCTGACCCTGCCGCCGGCTGAACCTTCGGTGAACGCTCTCCGACGGGGGTGGCGGTGGGGCGTACCCATTTTGTATCGTGGAGGAACAAAGTGGTTCCGCCCGTTTTCCCTGACCGGCGGGCGGGGCCGCCTTGTTCTCTGTCTGTCCGGAGACGTACCTGGAGCCGCCTGATGCCGGTCCTCACCGCCCGCGCCCTCCTGCTGGACATGGACGGCACCCTCGTGAACTCCGACGCCGTCGTCGAGCGGATCTGGCGGCGCTGGGCCGAGCGGCACGGACTGGACGGCGCCGAGGTCATGAAGGTCGTCCACGGGCGGCAGGGGTACGCCTCGATGGCCGTGCTGCTGCCCGGCCGCCCGATGGAGCAGAACCTCGCGGACAACGCGCGGATGCTGGCGGAGGAGACCGCCGATCTGGACGGCGTCGTGCCGGTGCCCGGGGCGCCCGGGTTCCTCGCCTCCCTCCTCGCGCAGGGAGTTCCGCACGCCCTGGTGACCTCGGCGGACGTCCCGCTGTCGACGGCGCGGATGGCGGCCGCGGGGCTGCCGCTGCCGGAGCTGCGGATCACCGCGGAGTCGGTCGGCGCGAGCAAGCCGGACCCCGAGGGCTTCCTGAAGGCCGCGGCCGAGCTGGGGATCGCGCCGGAGGAGTGCGTGGTGTTCGAGGACTCCGGCGCGGGGATCGCGGCGGGCCGGGCGGCCGGGATGCGGGTCGTGGGGGTGGGCCCGAGGGCGGGCGTGCACGGTCCGGACGCGGTGGTGCGGGACCTGCGGACGGTGCGGGTCGAGGCCGCGGAGGACGGGGTCCGGATTCACACCGGGTGAGCACCCCGCACCACGGTCCGCGGCCGGCCTACGGCTCCTTGGTCTCGGACTCCAGCTTCGCCCTCGTCGCCGCCCCGTACACCCCCAGCTCGTCGTCCTGGATGCCGCGTGACCACTGGTAGTTGCGCAGGGAGGTCTCGACCTCGCTGCTGAAGGTGCCGTCGGCCTCGCCGTTGTAGAGATACAGCTGGTGCAGGCGGAGCTGGAGTTCCGTCACCTCCGTGCCCTGGTCGCCGAGGCGCAGGACGGGCGGGGTGATGGTCTCCTGGCTGTCGTCGGACCGGTCGTCGGGTTCGAGGGTTCCGGTGGCCCGGGCGGTCGGCGCCGTCGCGCTCGCCGTGGCCGTCGCGGAGACCGTCGGTGAGGAACTCGTCTCCGGCTCGCTGGGCGAAGACCTCGTGCTCTCGAACGGGGGCGGCGAGGCGCTGGACGTCGAGGGTGAGGCGGAGCGGCTCGCGTCGGCGGACTCGGAGGCCGCGCTCGTCGACGTGTCGGGCACGGCGGCGCGGACGTCCTTCGGGGCGGCGCTGTCGCGCGTCGGCGACTCGTAGCTGAACAGCCCGCCGGCGAACCCGGCCGCGGCGACGACGGCCACGGCCGCGGCGGTGGCCGCGATCAGCAGGGTGCGGCGGCGCCGGCCGCGCGAGGGCGCCTCGCCGCTCTCCCCGTCCCCGGTGCGGAGCCCGCCCGCCTCGTCCGCGCCCTCACCGTCCCCCGCCTCGAACAGGCTCAGGTCGGTGGTGGCGGGCGAGTCGCCCGGGCGGACCCGCTGCAACGGCACGGTCTCGTCGGCCCGGGCCTGCACCGCGCGCAGCTGCATCGTCGCGTCGGGCCCCTCACCGGCCGCGTCGCCGAGTTCGACGTACGGCCGTATGCGCAGCGGATCGAAGTCCTCGGCCGCGGCCGCCTCCGCCGTACGGGTGTCGCGCAGGGCGTCGGCGGCGCGCTGGGCGCAGGTGCAGGACGGGGTGTTGTCGGGTGCGCGCAGCGCTCCGCACTCCGGGCACGGCAGCCCCCGCTGCCCCGGTCGCCCTTGGTGCCCCGTCCGCTCGCTCACCTGTTCGTCCCTCCCCATGAGAAATCCAGAGTCTATGCAGATCCTCCACACGGCCGATTCGCCGAGCCCCCCGGAACGCCCGGTTCCGCCGGATCCGAGGGGGACTCGGGAGGCCATAACGGGTCACACCGATCACGATGGACTGTGGCACGAGAGCCTCAGGAGGTATCCATGGCCTTGGACGCGCACAGCAGGACGGCGGATCCACGTCAGGAACATGTGTCCGGAAACGTCCTCGTCTCCATCGGAGCCCTGCTGCTCGGCATGCTCCTCGCCGCCCTGGACCAGACGATCGTCTCCACCGCCCTGCCCACGATCGTCAGTGACCTGGGCGGTCTGGAGCACCTGAGCTGGGTCGTCACCGCCTACCTGCTCGCGTCGACGGCCGCGACCCCGCTCTGGGGCAAACTGGGCGATCAGTACGGGCGCAAGAGACTCTTCCAGGCCGCGATCGTGCTCTTCCTGATCGGTTCGGCGCTCTGCGGAATGGCGCAAAACATGCCGCAGTTGATCGCCTTCCGGGCCCTCCAGGGCCTCGGCGGCGGCGGGTTGATGGTGCTGTCGATGGCGATCGTCGGCGACCTCGTCCCGCCCCGCGAACGCGGCCGCTACCAGGGCCTGTTCGGCGCGGTCTTCGGCGCCACCAGCGTCCTCGGCCCGCTCCTCGGCGGCCTGTTCACCGAGCATCTGAGCTGGCGCTGGGTGTTCTACGTCAACCTGCCCGTAGGCCTCGTCGCGCTCGCCGTCATCGCGGCCGTCCTGCACATCCCGCGCAAGGCGGCCCGGCACGTCATCGACTACCTCGGCACGCTCCTCATCGCCTCGCTCGCCACCTGCCTGGTCCTCGTCGCCTCCCTCGGCGGCACCACCTGGGACTGGGGCTCCCCCCAGATCGTGGGTCTCGCCGTGCTGGGCGCCGTACTGGCCGCCCTGTTCGTGTCGGTGGAGCGGCGGGCCGCCGAACCCGTCCTCCCGCTCAAGCTGTTCGCCGTCCGCACCTTCACGCTCTCCGCCGTCATCAGCTTCATCGTCGGCTTCGCGATGTTCGGCGCGATGACCTACCTGCCCACCTTCCTCCAGGTCGTGCACGGCGTCTCGCCGACCCTGTCCGGCGTGCACATGCTGCCGATGGTGGCCGGCCTGCTGCTGGCGTCCACGGTCTCCGGGCAGATCGTCAGCCGCACCGGCCGCTGGAAGGTGTTCCCGGTCCTCGGCACCGGCGTCACCACCATCGGCCTGCTCCTGCTCCACCAGATGGACGAGCACAGCACCACCTTCGAGATGAGCAGCTGCTTCTTCGTCTTCGGCGTGGGCCTCGGCCTGGTCATGCAGGTCCTCGTCCTCATCGTGCAGAACGCGGTCCCCTACGAGGACCTCGGCGTCGCCACCTCCGGCGCCACCTTCTTCCGCTCCATCGGCGCCTCCTTCGGCGTCGCGATCTTCGGCAGCGTCTTCGCCGGCCGCCTCGGCGACAAACTCACCGACGCCTTCCGGGGCGTACGGCTGCCCTCCGGCATCTCGGTGCACGGCCTGGAGTCCGACCCGCGCGACATCGCCGCGCTGCCGTCCGGCCTGCAGCCGAGCGCCCTGCACGCGTACGCCTCCGCCATCACCGACGTCTTCCTGTACGCCGCCCCCGTCGCCGTCCTCGGCTTCGTACTGGCCTGGTTCCTCCGGGAGGACCCGCTGCGCGGCTCGGTCACCGCGCCCGACGTCACGGAGACCCTCGCCAGCAACCCGGTCGAACGGTCCTCGTACGACGAGGTGTGCCGGGCGCTGTCCGTCCTCGGCACCCGAGAGGGCCGCCGCGAGATCTACCGGAAGATCACCGAACAGGCCGGCCACGACCTGCTGCCGGCGGCGAGCTGGCTGCTGCTGCGGATGAAGAGGTACGGCAGCGTCGAGCCGGGGCGGCTCGCCGAGCGCAGCACCGTCCCCCTCGAGGTGATCCTCGAGGCCGCCCGCCAGGTCGAGGAGCGCCGGCTCGCCGTCCGCGAGGGCCTCGACCTGATACCGACCCCGCAGGGCCGGGAGGTCGCCGACGACCTGGCGCGGGTGCGGGAGGGGTCGCTGGCGGACCTGCTCGGCGACTGGTGGGGCCCGGACCGCCCCACGGACCTGGTCCAGCTGGTCAAGGAGATCAACGACGAACTGTGCGGCTCAGAACGCGAACAGCCGCACGGCGAACGGCCGGTGCCCCGCAAGCCGACCCCCCGGATCACCTGAGGCCCTCCGGCCGGGCGAGTCCCTTCGCGAACCAGTGCTCGGCGTACGGGTCGTCGTTGTACGGCTCGGTCTCCGTGTAGCCGAGCCGCGCGTACAGGGCGCGGGCCTCGACCAGGTCGCCGCGGGTGTCCAGGATCATCCGGGTGGCGCCGAGCGCGCGGGCGGCGTCCTCGGCGGCCCCGACGAGCAGCGGGGCGCCGCCCTTCCCGCGCAGTTCCTCCCGCACGAACACCCGCTTGAGCTCCGCGGTCGACGCGTCCAGCAGCCGCACGCCCGCACAGCCGCCCGGCTCGCCGTCGTACCGCCCCACCAGCAACCGTCCGCCGGGCGGGGTGAGTTCCTCCCACGTCCGGGCGGCGATCTCCCGCTCCAGCTCGTCCGGGTCGGTCCGGCGCCCCTCGTGCAGCAGGTACCAGCGGTCGCTGACCTCCGTGTAGTACGCCCGCCAGAGCGCGGCGGCGACGGCGGAGTCGAAGGGTTCCGGGGCGACGGTCCAGGTCATCCGCTCATTCTGCGGACACGGTGTGCGGGGCGCGCAACCGGATATGGGCGACTCCCGGCGAGTCCGGCACCTGCCGCCTCTCCCGCTTCCCGCACCGGGTCCGCCCCTCACTCCGGCGACACTTCCGCTCTCACACTCGTGCGCCGGCCGGGAGGCGGCCGGATCGACACGTCCGTGTGCCCCGTTTGGGAGAGGCCCTCCGGGCAACCCGGAACGGGAACCGGCCCGTGGGGCCGACACACCGGAAGGCAACCATGTCCACAGGCGTGATCATCGCTCTGATCGTGGCTGCGGCGGCCGTTGTCGCCGTCGCGGCGATCCTGGCCGTGCGGGCCCGGGGCTCGCACGGCGGACGCGGCCTGAAGCAGCGCTTCGGGCCCGAGTACGACCGGGCCGTGGCCCGGCACGACGGAGACGTCAAGGCGGCCGAGGACGAACTCGGCGCGCTGGTGGAGCGGCACGGCGGGCTGCGCGAGCGGCCGCTGGAGGCCGCCGAGCGCGAGCGGTTCGAGGCCCGCTGGAGGGCCGCGCAGGAGCAGTTCGTCGACTCCCCGAAGGCGGCGGTCGTCGAGGCCGACCATCTGCTCGCCGAGGTGGCGGGCGCCCGCGGCTTCCCGGACGGCGCCCGGTACGAGGAGCAGGTCGCCGCGCTCTCCGTCCACCACGCGGACCATGTGCACGGCTACCGGCGCGTGCACGGGGCGGCTCTCGCGGGGACCGGAGGCAGGGACCGGGGCGACCGTGCGCCCGGTACCGAGGACATGCGGGCGGCGATGATCGATGCCCGCGCGCTCTTCGACGACCTGCTGGGCCGGGAGCGCCGCGAGTCCGGCCGGCACCGTTCCGGGCAGCCGTCCCGCACGGCCGACCGCTCCCACCAAGCGCCGTGGGGCTTCCACCGCCACCAGACCAAGGAGGGCTGAGTGCGATGCCCGACGTGACACCGAGCGCGACGAACCCAGCGAACACCCAGAACACCCGGAACGCCCAGAACACTTCGAGCACGGCAGGTACGCCGAACACCGGGAACCCCCCGGCCTCGGAGAGCCGCCGGCCCACCACCCCGCTCGAGAAGGCCAGGGCGGCCGTGCAGGCCCGCACCGCCGCGGACCCCGGCACGACCACGGATCCCGGCACGAAGACGGCCGAAACGAAGACTGCCGAGACGAAGACTCCTGCCGGGACGACGGCCCCTGCCAGGGCCGGGACCGGCGACGGGCACGGCTCGCCGCTGCTGCCCGCCGACGAGTCCGACGCGCTCGGCTCGCGCATGCAGCACGCCGTCGTCGGGTTCGTGGACGGCCCCAGGGACGCCGTCGCGGAGGCCGACCACGTCCTGGAGGAACTCACCGCGCGCTTCACCGACGCCGTGAACCAGCGGCGCCGCACCCTGCGCGGGTCCTGGCAGTCCGCCGAAGCGGGCGGCAAGGGCGAGACGGCGACGACCACCGACACCGAGCAGCTCCGGCTGGCTCTGCGGGACTACCGTGAGCTGACCGAGCGACTGCTACACATCTGACCCGCCATCCGCCGCCCGGCGCTCCCGCCACTGCTGTACGACCGCTTCCACGTCGTACGGCTTCATGCCCAGCGGGGGGCCGGGCGGCGGCCTGAACATCATGTCCCGGAGCTTGACGTTGACGTCCGTGATGATCTTCCGGACGATGCGCTCCGAGGGTGCGGCCCAGGCGGCGGCGAGGGCGTCCTCCGCCTCCTTGCGCAGAGCGAGGGCCGGAGGCAGCACCGACAGCCCCTCACGGGCCATCTTGCGTCTGATCCACCAGAGTTCGTCGTACGACGTGTCCGTCCCCGGCGGCAAGGGCTTGCCCGCGCCCGGAAGTTGGTCGAACTCGCCGCGCCGCTCCGCGTCACGGATCTGTTTGTCGACCCAGGACTCGAACGGCACACCCGGTGGCTTTCGCTCGGTCATGCGTCCATTGTGCCGGACGCGGCAGGCCCGGGCGATTTATCATGCGGCCGCTGTGCAAACACTGTTCAGCCGCATTTCCAGCCGCCATTCCAGCCGTTGCCCAACGGCTTCACGAAGGAGCGCACGTGCTCGAACTCACCATGGCCACCGTCTCCGGGACGGAAGAGGGTGCCACGGCCGGCATGCTCATGGCCGACGCACCCAGTGACCCGGGTGCTGTGCTGCGGGTGGGCCGGGACACATCGGTGTGCCGCCTCGTGACGCCCGAGGACTGGCTGTTCGTCTCCCGGGTGCACCTGGAGTTCCTGTGCGGCCCCGAGGGCACCTGGCAGGTCTCCTGGCTGCGCGGCTCACAGGACGAGCCGTCCTCCGAGGTGCGGCTCGTGGTGGGCGAGTACGCACAGCAGATCGTCTACGGCGGGACCGTGCCGCTGCCGCGCGGCGGCTCGGGCGAGATCGTCGTCCTCGACCGCACCGGGCCGCGCAGCGTCAACGTGGGCTTCTACCACGAGGAGTGAGCGGGGAGCGGGCCCGGGCGGCCGCTCCCCGGGCTACGCGAGGACGCGGGCCAGGGCGAAACCGTCGTAGCCCTTGGTGCCGACCGTCTGGATCGCCGTGCCGCTCAGGCGGGGGTGGGAGCCGATCAGTTCGATCGCGGCCCGGGTGCCCCGCACGTCCCCGTCGGCGGTGTCCGGGTCGGTGACCCGGCCGCCCCGCACGACGTTGTCGACGACGATCAGGCTGCCGGTGCTGGTCAGTCTCAGCGCCCACTCCAGGTAGTGGGCGTTGTTGGCCTTGTCGGCGTCGATGAAGACCAGGTCGAACGGCGGCGGGTTCTCGTCGGCCAGCAGGGGCAGCGAGTCCAGGGCGGCGCCGACCCGCACCTCCACGAGCTTGTCCAGGCCGGCCCGGGCGATGTTGCGGACGGCGACCTCCGCGTGTCTCGGGTCGTACTCCAGCGAGATCAGCCGGCCGTCGGCCGGGAGGGCGCGGGCCAGCCAGATGGTGCTGTAGCCGCCGAGCGTGCCGATCTCCAGGATGGACCGGGCGCCCTGGATCTCGGCGAACAGCTGGAGGAGCTTGCCCTGGTTCGCCGTGACGTTGATCTGGGGGAGTCCCGCGGCCTCGCTGTCGCGCAACGCGGCCTCGGTCACCTCGTCGTCCGGGGTGAGCTGGGCCGTGAAGTAGGCGTCGACGGCTTCCCAGACCTGCGACTCGCTCATGCGCTCTGCCTCTCGTGTGGCTGGTGCTGTGAGAACGGCCCCGGCCGTCCGCCGGTTCCCCCGGCCGGGAGCCCCCAGGCCCGCGCCGGGCGAATTCACCTGTTCGGCCGAGAGACCACGGGGCGCGTGAAGGGCTTGGGGGGCGCGGGGGGCCGCGAGGGGCGCGGAGGCGGGGCGAAGGGGGCGGTGCGCGGCACGGAGGGTGCGGACGGCGGCCGGGCAGGGGCGTCCGCCGAACTGGCGGACGTCTCGGGCGGCGTGGCGGGCACGGGCGGCGGCGGTGACTGCCGGGGCGGCTGTGCGGGCCGCGGTGGCACCAGGGGCGCCGAGGGAGCCGGACGCGGCACGGTCGGCGGCACGGGCGGCGGCGTCGGCCGTACGGCTCCCGCGGAGGGCGGGACCGGGCGCGACGGGGGTGCGGGACGTGCCGCGGCGGGGGGCGCCGGGCGGGCGCCGGCCGTGGGGGGCGTGGCCGGCACCGGGGGCACCGCTCCGGCCTGCCGGGGCGGTGCCGCAGGGCGGAGGCCCGAGGCGTGGCGGGGGCCCGGCTGGGCGGCCCGGTGGGCCCGGTTCCTGCGGACCGCGACCGTGACCGCCGACGTGGCGCCCCCCGCCAGCACGCCGATCACGGTCAGCAGCCACACCGGGACGCCGGCCACGGTGAGCAGATGGTCCTCGTAGATCACCTGACGGAAGGCGGTGTCCGCGGGCGCCCGGCGCAGCTCGTGGTCCCCGGATATCGCCGAGGGCCGCGGGAACTCCTGGGCGACGGCCGTCAGGAACGGCGCGCCCTTCGCCAGTTCGCCCAGCGGGCCGCGCGTCGACGGCCCGACCCGGCCCGCGAAGGTGACCCTGGGGCGCTCGCCGCCGATCCGGGACACCGGCTCCATGCGGTGCGCGGCGAGGACGTACAGGCCCAGGGACTGGGGGGTGGCCGCCAGCCGGGAGAGGCGCATCGGGTAGACGGGGGTGTCCGCGGCGAAGGTGAGGCGCAGCGGATCGAGGACGCCGTTCAGGGTGGCGCCGGCGGTCTCGGGGGCCAGTTTGACCGCCACGTACTCCCACCGCCGGTCGACGTACGGCCGCAGGGCGGTCGTGAGGCGGGGCGGGAGGGCGAAGTCGTTGGCGCTCAGCCAGTCGTCCAGGGCGGCCGGATCGGTGGCGGTCAGCCGGGCCACGTCGAACGGCCCGAGCCGCTCCCGCCCGACCACGCCCACCCCGGCCGCGGCGGCCGGCGGCGGCTGCGGCCCACCCGCACCCTCGCCGGTGGTCAGCGGCCAGTCGCCGTCCTGCGGCCAGAAATGGGTGCGGGAACGTTTCGACGGGGCGGTCGCGGCGGCCAGCTGGTCGAACAGGTCGGCGTCGCCGAGCTCCACCGTGGCCCGGCCCGGCACCGGCATGATCCACGCGGCGCGGTCGGCGTCCCCGGCGACCGTCAGGCTCATCACGATCTGCTCCTGCCGGCCGTCCCACCGCAGCACCGACACCTCCCGGCCGACCGTCACCTGCCGCTGGCCGCCCGGGACCAGGGCACCGCAGGCACAGGCGTACGCCGGCGCGAGGAGCGAACCGAACTGGACCGCGAGCAGCGCCAGGAGCACGGCCGCGACCCGCGCCCCCATCAGTGCCCCCGGCTGCCTCCGCGCGCCCTCCCGATGTTCCCTGCGTTCCCGACGTCTCACACGCCCCCTAGGTGAACCGATCGTCCCGACCAAGCCGACCATTCCGCAGCCCCTTCGCCGTCGTTCCGCCCGTTCACGACTCGCAGCCGTCCCGCTGCCCTCAGTGGCGTACAGGCGTACGACGGTACGGCTGACGCGGCCGTTCCGTTCGTGCGAAGTGCCAGTTCCGGCCGCGCTGTGACCCACATCGCGCCCCGCGGAGGCAACCTCGCCCCCGGCGCACTATCGTCTTCCGGACAAAAGGAGGGCCGACGTCAGGTGAAGCGGGGATGGCCTGCGTCTCTCTCCGGGGGCGGGGCGAGCCGCATAGGGTTCGTCCAGGGAACACCCACGCAACGGACGCGTGGCACGTACGGGGCGGGAGGCCTACGAGGCGTGGCGAATGCGGAGCACAGCGGGCGACCGGCGGAGGCCTTCGGGGCGACCGCGGTCGGCACGGCGAGGGCACGGCTGCGTGCGGCCCGCCTCGGCCTCTGGCTGGTCGCGGCGGTCCTCGCCGTACGCCAGGTGGCCGTCGTCCTGAACACCCCGCGCGGAGAACGGCTGACGGACCTGGAGACCTGGGTCGGCCCGGACGGCGTGCTGCACGTCAAGGGTTCGCTCTACGATTCCACGCAGTTCACGGGCACCCCTTTCGGGGGACTCGTCCTCAAGCCCCTCACCCGGGCGGCCGAACAGGCCCTCGGCTGGGGCTGGACCTTCGGCACCCTGCTGCTGGTCGTCGCCCTCGGCCTGGTGGTCGCCCGCGCCCTGCCGCAACCGGTCAGCAGACGCACGTCCCTGCTGGCCGCGCCGGTCGCGATCAGCCTGCTCATGCTGTCGCTGCCGGTGCGCAACACGCTCTGGCTCGGCCAGACCAGCATCATCCCGGTGCTGCTCGTCCTGCTCGGCTGTTTCGTCGCCCGCGACTGGCGGGCCGCCGGCGCCCTGATCGGCCTGGCGGCCGCCCTCCAGCCCACCGTCCTGCTCTTCGCCGCGCTGCTGTGGTTCACCGGCCGCCGTCGCGTCGCGGCCGCCACCGGCGCCACCTTCGCCGGCGTCACGGCGCTCGCCTGGGCGGCGCTGCCGCACGACTCGTACACCTACTGGGTGCACCACATGGCGGGCGTCGGCCTCGGCGGAGCCGCCGACGCCCTCGGCAACCAGTCCCTGCACGGCGCGCTGCTGCGCCTCGGCCTCTCCGGCCCGCTGGAGATCGGCCTGTTCCTGGCGCTGGGCGCGGCCGTCGCCGTCGTCGGTGTGCGCCGCTCGGTGCGCTACGCCCGCGACGGCCAGCTGCTGCTCGCGGTGGCCCTCACCGGCTGCGCGGCGATCGCCGTCTCCCCGACCACCTGGCAACACCAGCTCCTGTGGGTCCTGCTGGCGGTGGTCGGCCGGGTCGGCAAGCGCGCCTCCGACCGCTACGTCTGGCCGGTCGCCGTCATCCTCATCATGACCCTGCCGGCGAAGATGATGCTGCCGAACATGGCGGCCCTGTACCCGCTGCGCGACAACGCGGTCCTGCTGGCCGCTATCGCCGCCGCGACGGTCGTGCCCTTCCTCTCGCGCACCTCCCCGTACTACCGCTCGCCGATCCCGACGGAGTACGCGGCACCGGTCCCGGCCCGCGTCAGGCAGGTCCCCCTGCTGCCGTTCCTCAAGCGTGTCCTCACCCGCCCGAACCTCCTCCTCGAACTGCTCCTGATCCGCGTCACCTACGCGGCGTACCAGCAGGTCAGGCTGGCGGCGACCGGCGGCTCGAACTCCGCGGGCCGGGTCCGGGCGGAGGTCCACGGCCAGCAGGTCCTCGACCTCGAGCGGTTCCTGCACATCGACATCGAGCACGCGGTCAACCACTGGATCGTGGGCGTCGGCTGGCTGCGCGACTTCTTCGACTTCTACTACGAGTCCTTCCACTTCGTGGTCCCGCTGACGGTCCTCGCCGTCCTGTACTGGCGCCGCCCGGTCGACTACCGCTGGGCCCGCTCGGCCCTCGGCTTCGCCACGCTGCTGGCCCTGGTCGGCTTCTGGCTCTACCCCCTGGCCCCGCCCCGTCTGATGCCGGCCCTCGGCGTCATCGACACGGTCCATGGCGTCCAGGACTTCTCCAAGCCGGACTACGGCACCCTCACCGCGCTCACCAACCAGTACGCGGCGATGCCCTCGCTGCACTTCGGCTGGTCCCTGTGGTGCGGTCTGGTCATCGCGATCGTCGCCCCCAGGTGGTGGATGAAGGTCCTCGGCCTCCTCCAC
The DNA here is from genome assembly GCF_040295925.1 of Streptomyces sp. NPDC002588. Lineage (NCBI taxonomy): Bacteria > Bacillati > Actinomycetota > Actinomycetes > Kitasatosporales > Streptomycetaceae > Streptomyces > Streptomyces sp. NPDC002588. The sequence continues at coordinate 42,274 of NZ_JBEOWF010000030.1, read as the reverse complement.
CCCTTCTTCACCGTCTCCGCGATCGTCGCGACCGGCAACCACTGGGTGCTGGACGCGGCGGGCGGCGGGGTCGTCGTCGGGGCCGGCTTCGGACTGGCGTACCTGCTGATGGGACCGCGGGCGAGGTCGGCGAAGCTCCCGGAGAACCGCGTACCGGCACCGGCGGAGAAGGAACCGACACCGAGCGGCTGAGGCCGTCGCCAGCCGGGTGGCGGGAGTGCCCCCGAGGGCAGGCCAGTGTCCGCCCCCCGGCCCGAAGTCTTCCACGCGCGGATTCCATCCGACCTGGAGGAGCACCACGTCGAAAGTGTCCGGCAGCGCCGGTCACCGTTCCCGGACCGCGTAGGTCAGGTGGGTCACTCGCCGCGTGGGCTCCGCGAGGACCGGCTCCAGGGCCACGCGGCCCGCGTCCACGCCCTCGAACAGGCGGATTCCGGAGCCGAGCAGCACGGGTGCGAGCGCGATCGAGAACTCGTCGATCAGGCCGGCGTTCACGTACTCCAGGATCGTTGCGCCGCCGCCCGCGAGGCGGACGTCTCGGTCGCCGGCGGCCTCGCGGGCCTGGCCGAGCGCGGCCTCGATGCCGTCGTCGACGAAGTGGAAGGTGGTCCCACCCGGCCGCTCCCAGGGGTCACGCTTCTCGTGCGTCACGACGAAGACCGGCGTGTGGAACGGCGCCTCCTCCGGCCACGCCTGCTCGCCGAGGTCGAACATGCGCTTGCCCATCACACTCGCGCCGGTGCGCTCGAACGTCTCCCGCGCGATGTCGTTGTCGCGCCCTTCCTCGCCGCCCTCGCCGAGCTTCAGGTTCTCCCGGAAGAACCGCAGCGGAAATATCCACTGCTGCAACTCCATCCACTGCGCCGTCCAGCGCCGCCCATCCGGGTCGTCCATGCGCTCCTCGGGAGCGACGAACCCGTCCAGCGACATCGAAACGCTGAAGAACACCTTTCCGGCCATCAGTCCTCAACTCCCTTCCGAACGCTCTCGGTGACGTAGGCATCCAGGTTGCCCAGGGTCTGCCGGCCGCCCTCGATCGCGTGGTACTTCTCGACCGCCTCGTCGCGCAGTTCCCTGGTGGGGAACACCGTGCGCATCTCGATCCGGGTCGCCGTGCCGTCGGGCGCGAACGTGAGGACCGACTGGAAGGCGTTCGGGTCGCCGCGGGACTCACCGTGCAGCAGCGCGATCCGCTCCGGCGGGGCGATCTCGGTCCAGGAGATCCACTCCTGGTAGTCCGTCCCGTCCGGTCCGTGCATCACGAATTCCCATTCCCCGCCGACGCGGAACTCGAAGGCCCGCGTGGTGGTGGTGAACCCCTCCGGTCCCCACCATCGCGACAGGTGCCGGACTTCGGTGAATGCCTCGAACACCAGCTCCCGTGGGGCACTGATGACCCGGGAGATCACGATCTCGCGGTCGGCCGTCGCTGACTGCGCCGACGTGTCCCGTCCTGTCGCTGCCATCGGTCACTCCTCCTGCCTTGCCTGCTTGAGGTCCTGCACATACGCGTCCAGCCGGTCGAAGCTCTCGGTCCAGAACCGCTCGAACCCGCCGGTCCACTCGTGGACCGGTCGCAGCCCGCGGGCGTCAAGGCCGTACAGGCGCTGCTTGCCTGCCTTGCGGTCCCGCACCAGCCCGACCTCCCGGAGCACCCGCAGGTGTTTGGACGCCCCCGGCTGGGTCATCCCCAACTCCTGGGCCAACTCGGTCACCGGCCGCTCACCCGCCCGCAGCAGTACCAGGATCTCCCGGCGCTGCGGCTCGGCGATCGCGTTGAAGACGTCCGACGTCGTTGCTGCTCGTGCCATGGACACCATCGTATGCCGATATCGGCATGCGTCAAACGGGAGACTTCGAGGATCGGCTGCCGCGGTCGGGCTGGATCAGTGAGGAGTGATGCCGTCGCACTCGAACCACACCGTCTTCCCGCCGCCGGATGCCGGTGACACGCCCCATCTGTCGACCAGGGCGGCCAGGAGGAACAGACCTCGGCCGGATTCCGAGTCCGGGTCCACGGTGGTTGTGGGGGTGGGAAGTTCGGGGTGGGTGTCTGTCGCCTCCGCCCGCACGCCCGTCCGCTGCTTCAGGAGGAGGATCTTGCAGCGGCTGTCCGGGACGTGGCGGACCACGTTCGCGATGAGTTCTGTCAGCGCCAACTCGACCGTGTCCGTGAGGTGTTCCAGTTCCCAGATCTCCAGGTGCGTGCGCGCGATCCTGCGGATGTGGCGGGCCGAGTGGGCGCCGGCCGTCAGCGTCATGCGGTACTGCAAGGACACCGGGGACGCGTAGATCGAGGGGAAGTATCCGTTCACGGGACGAGCGTGACGTGCTACGACTACCCTCGGCTACTGAACGAATACAACGCGTTCCGTTGTGGAAGTCGTGAGAGGGGACCCCTCGTGGTGCACATCAACGTCCTCGACCCGGGCGCCTCGCCGCTCGACTACTACGGATTCGAGCTGCGGCGGTTGAGGGAGGCGGCGGACCTCACGCAACGGCAGCTCGGGGACGTTCTGAACTACACCGGCTCGCTGGTTGGGCAGATCGAGACCGCGAGGAAAGTGCCCACGCTCGAGTTCAGCGAGCGGGTGGATGCGGCCCTCGGGACCGGCGGGTTGTTCTCGCGGCTCGTCGTGCTCGTTCTTCGCAGTCAACTTCCGGCCTGGTTCAGGCAGACGGCTGAGCTCGAAGCCCGGGCCATCGAGATCTGTACCTTCCAGACCAACCTCATCCATGGTCTGCTGCAAACTCCGGCGTACGTGCGTGCTGTTCTCGGCGTGCTCGACAAGAGCGACCTCGACGACCGCACCGCCGTCCGGCTCGCTCGTCAGCGCGTCCTCGGGAAGAGCGATCCGCCGGTCTTCTGGGTCGTCATCAGCGAGGGCGTGCTGTGCCAGGAGATCGGTGGTCGGGAGGTCATGCGCGAGCAACTGGCCCACCTGTTGTCCTTCGAGGACGATCCGCGGATCAACATTCAGGTGTTGCCGTTCGCCGCCGGTGCGCACCCCGGAATCCAAGGCTCGTTCACCCTCTTCCGCTTCGCGAGCGACCCCGCCATCGTCTATACCGAGGGGTACGGCAGCGGCCATCCCAGCGCGAACCCGGACACGGTCAAGGACTGTTCACTCCGTTACGATCATCTCCGGGCCGCCGCTCTCTCCCTCAAGAATTCGGCGGAGCTGATCCGGCGAGTGATGGAGGAGCGCTATGGAGAGCAACGTCTGGCGTAAGTCGTCCTACAGCGGTGATCAGGGCGGGGAGTGCGTCGAGATCGCGGAGGCGCCCAAGACCATCGCCATCCGCGACTCCAAGAACCCGACGGGCCCGATCCTCACGGTCCGGCCCGCCGTGTTCTCGGAATTCCTCAGCTGGACGGCTACAGCCGCTGAATGATCGTCCCCGTCGCCAGTGCGCCGCCCGCGCACATGGTGATCAGGGCGAACTCCTTGTCCGCGCGCTCCAGTTCGTGCAGGGCCGTCGTGATGAGGCGGGCGCCCGTCGCTCCCACCGGGTGCCCGAGGGCGATCGCTCCGCCGTTGACGTTGACCTTGGAGAGGTCGGCCCCCAACACCTTCGCCCAGCTCAACACCACCGACGCGAACGCCTCGTTGATCTCGACCAGGTCGATGTCCTTCAGTGACATGCCTGCCTTGCCGAGCACCGCCCTCGTCGCGTCGATGGGGCCGTCCAGGTGGTAGTGCGGGTCCGCTCCCACCAGGGCCTGGGCCACGATCCTCGCCCTCGGCTTCAGCTTCAGGGCGCGGGCCATCCGTTTCGACGACCACATGATCGCCGCCGCGCCGTCGCTGATCTGGGACGAGTTGCCGGCCGTGTGGATCGCCTTCGGCATGACCGGCTTCAGTCCCGCCAGCGCCTCCGCCGACGTGTCCCTCAGGCCCTCGTCCTTGTCGACGAGGCGCCACATGCCTTGCCCCGCCGCCTGTTCCTCCTCTGTCGTCGGGACCTGGACGGCGAAGGTCTCCTTCTTGAAGCGTTCCTCCGACCAGGCCACCGCCGCCCGGGACTGGGACAGCAGGCCCAGTTCGTCGACGTCCGTCCTGGTCAGGCCGCGGTTCCTCGCGATGCGTTCCGCCGCCTCGAACTGGTTCGGCAGGTCTACGTTCCATTCGTCCGGGAACGGCTTTCCCGGGCCGTGCTTCGATCCCGAGCCGAGGGGGACCCTCGACATCGCCTCCACTCCACACGAGATCCCGACGTCGATGACGCCCGCCGCGATCATGTTCGCCGTCATGTGTGACGCCTGCTGCGAGGAGCCGCACTGGCAGTCGACCGTGGTGGCCGCCGTCTCGTACGGGAGGCCCATCGACAGCCAGGCGGTGCGGGCGGGGTTCATGGACTGTTCGCCGGCGTGGGTCACCGTGCCGCCGACGATTTGCTCGACCGCGTCGGCGGGGATGCCGGTGCGGCCCAGGAGCTCGCGGTAGGTCTCGCCCAGGAGGTAGGCGGGGTGCAGGTTGGCGAGCGCGCCGCCGCGCTTGCCGATAGGGGTGCGGACTGCTTCCACGATCACGGGTTCGGCGGCCATGGGTGCGGATCCTCCTCCGAGGAACTAGTACGTGTTCTAGTTCTTCAGAGCAGTCTGCGGACGTGATGTGGGTCACCGCAAGGGTCTTGCAGGCTTAAGCAGCCTGAACTACCTTCACGGCAATCTGTATCTGATGACGCGTCAGATTTGGCTGGAGCTGCCCATGCCCTGTCCAGCGCTTCCCGACGGGTTCGACTTCACCGATCCCGACCTGCTGCAACACCGTGTGCCCCTGCCGGAGTTCGCCGAGCTCAGACTCGCCGAGCCGGTCCGCTGGATCCCTCAGCCGGGCAACGTCGCCGGCTTCCAGGACGAGGGGTACTGGGCCGTCACCCGGCACGCGGACGTGAAGTACGTTTCCACCCACCCCGAGATCTTCTCCTCCTATCTCAATACCGCGATCATCCGCTTCAACGAGCACATCCCGCGGGAGTCGATCGATGCGCAGCGGTTCATCCTGCTGAACATGGATCCACCCGAGCACACGCGCGTGCGGCAGATCGTGCAGCGAGGGTTCACGCCCCGTGCGATCCGGGGGCTGGAGGAGCGGTTGCGGGCGCGGGCCACCGCGATCGTTCAGGCGGCCGTGGAGCAGTCCGGCCCCTTCGACTTCGTCACCTCCGTCGCCTGTGAGCTGCCGCTTCAGGCCATCGCCGAGCTGATCGGCATTCCGCAGGACGACCGGGCCAAGGTCTTCGAGTGGTCCAACAAGATGATCGCCTACGACGACCCCGAGTACGCGATCACCGAGGAGGTCGGGGCGCAGTCCGCGGCCGAGGTGCTCTCGTACGCGATGAACATGGCCGCGGAACGGAAGCAGTGCCCCGCCCATGACATCGTCAGCACGCTCGTGGCCGCCGAGGACGAGGGGAACCTGAACTCCGACGAGTTCGGCTTCTTCGTGCTGATGCTGGCCGTGGCGGGGAACGAGACCACCCGGAACGCGATCACTCATGGGATGCATGCCTTTCTCACGCACCCCGAGCAGTGGGAGCTGTTCAAGCGGGAACGGCCCTCGACCACCGCCGAGGAGATCGTGCGGTGGGCCACGCCCGTCGTCTCCTTCCAGCGGACCACCACCCAGGACACCGAGCTCGGCGGCAAGCTGATCAGGAAGGGGGATCGGGTCGGGCTCTTCTACGCGTCCGCCAACCATGATCCCGAGGTGTTCGAGCGGCCCGACGAGTTCGATGTGACGCGGGATCCCAATCCTCATCTCGGGTTCGGGGGCGGCGGACCCCACTTCTGTCTCGGCAAGTCGCTCGCCGTCCTCGAGATCAACCTCATCTTCAACGCCATCGCCGACGCCATGCCCGGGCTACGGCTCGTCGAGGACCCGCGGCGGCTGCGGTCCGCCTGGATCAACGGGGTGAAGGAGCTGAAAGTCAGCGCCGAGTGAGTATACGTAGCCGTATACTCTGGGCATGGCTGATGCAATGATCCGCGTCCCCGCCGAGGTGCGCGATCGCCTCGCGGTGATCGCCGAGTCCCGAGGGACGTCGATCCGGTCTCTGGTGCAGGAGTTCGCGGAATCCACCCTGACCGAGGAGGAGCGCCGGGAGCGCGCGGAGCGGACCCGCGCGTACCTGGCGGAGCACTTCGGCGTCGAGGTGACCGACGAGGACAGCGCCGCGATAGGGCGCAAGGTCCGGGAGGTGTTCGCTCAGGAGCAGGGGGAAGCCGCGTGATCCTGCACCACCTCGTGCTGGACTCGCCGACGCTGGTGGCGATTTCGGGCAACCGGCAGGTGTCCGCGCTCATCCACTGGGCCGGCTTGGAGGTGGAGACCCGTCTCTGGGTGCCTACGCTCTCGGTCCTGGAAGCCGATCGTGAGTATCTCGGAATCGTTGAGCACGTCGGGCAGTTGGAGTCCGTTCACACCGTCGAGCTGGACTATCCGGCGGCGTTGGCGGTGGCGAGGATGGAGCGCGACGGTGTCCCTCCGGGGATCGGTGCCGCGATCCATGCCGTCCGTCATCTGCCCGAGTTCGGAGCCGACGGGGCCGTCGCCACCGTGCAGCCGAAAGCATATGAAGGGCGCGGCGTGCCCGTGCTCGACCTCAACCGCTGAGGCGGCCGGTACGGCGAAGGCGGCGGTCCCCGGGGATCGGGGGACCGCCGCCTTCGCGCGGATCAGCGGGTGCCGGGCGTGGCTCAGTACCAGCCGTTGGCCTGCCAGAAGTTCCAGGCGCCGACCGGGCTGCCGTAGCGGGAGTTCATGTAGTCCAGTCCCCACTTGATCTGGGTCTTGGCGTTGGTCTTCCAGTCCGAGCCGGCCGAGGCCATCTTCGCGCCCGGGAGGGCCTGGACGAGGCCGTAGGCGCCGGAGGAGGCGTTGGTGGCGTCGACGTCCCAGTTGGACTCGTGCTTCACGATGTTGGAGAAGGCGGCGTACTGGGCCGCGTCCGGGATCATCTTGTGCGCGATCGCCTGGGCCTGGGCGGCCGAGGGTGCGGAGGCCGCGTGGGCGGGCGCCGCGGACAGGGCCATGCCGGCGGTGGCGGCGGCCACGGCGGCGACGGTCAGGGCCTTCTTGGGGGAGGCGATGCGACGGATGACGGAGACGGACACGGAGAACCTTTTCTTCGGGGACAGATGCGGTCGCGCCGCACAGTGACTGCATGCGTCGGCGCCGAGGCCCGTGGGCTCGTCGGCGCCGTGCGACGTCATCCACAGAAGCAAAGTCCGGAAGCGTCCGCAAAGACCCCTTTTGCTAGTTGTGGTCGTATTGGGGGACCTGGTGTGCCGGGTGAGTGCGTGCGTGGCATCCGATACGCGGCACTACCGTGATTAGTAGGTGATGTGGGTCATGTGGGGCGGTTCACCGGTCAACGGTCCTCGAACGTGACCGCGGTCTCGCACGCGGCCCGGCGGGTGGCTCTGCGTAGCTCCCTGAGCACGGCCGGGCCCAGGAGTCAGGCGCGGGGCGTCGGGCCGCCGAAGGGGAGGTGCAGGACCCGGGTGGTGAGCAGCCAGTCACCGTCGACCCTGCGGAACGTGTCCTCGTAGTGGCCGACCTGGACCGGGGGGCCCGCCGGAACGATGCCGCCCTCGTAGCCGTCGACGCGGTGCGTCGAGAAGTACGAGGTGGCGTGGGCGGTGTCCGGGGTGGTGAGCGTGACCAGGACGTTGGACATCAGACGGCGGGAGAGGCGGTCGGCGGGGCGGGAGCCGAAGTAGTCCCGCAGCGCCGCGCGGCCCTTGACCAGCCGGTCGCCCGCAGGCCACTCCCAGCTGCCGTCCTCGGTGAACAGCTCGGCCACGGAGGCCGGTCGGCCGAGGTCGAGGCGGTGGACGAAGTCGATGACGAGGCGCTCGCAGGCGCGCTCGGCGAGAAGGTGCTCCAGGGGGTCCATACGATTGTTTAGCAAGGTCGGCCACCGGTGTGCGAACGGTTTACACCGCGACGTACGTCACCGGATCGCTCCCCGCCACCGCCTCCGCCCGGCCCAGTTTCACCAGCCGCCGCAGATGCGCCTCGGCCTCCGACACCGCGATGTTCCGCGAGCCGTACGGGATCTGCTCCCAGGGGCGGTTCCACTCCATCCGTACGGCGAGCTGCCAGGGGGTGAGCGGGGTGGCGAGGAGGGCGAGGAGGTCGGTGAGGCGGGCCTCGTGGTGGGTGAGGAGCTCGCGCACACGGGACGGGGCGTCGGTGAAGGGGTGCTGGTGGGCCGGGAGGATCTCGGCGGGGGCGAGCCGGCCGACGCGTTCGAGGGAGTCGAGGTAGTCGCCGAGGGGGTCGGTGACCGTGGTGTCGTCGGGGTCCTCGTATAGGCCGATGTGCGGGGTGATCTCCGGGAGGACGTGGTCGCCGGAGAACAGACGGCCGTGGCCGGGGAGTCCGGCCGGATGCTCCTCCTCCAGGTGCAGGCAGACATGGCCGGGGGTGTGGCCCGGGGTCCAGATCGCGCGCAGCCGGCGGCCCGGGAGGGGGAGCAGTTCGCCCGGGACGATCTCGCGGTCGGGCAGGGCGGGGGAGAGGCCGGGGAGGGTGCGGCGCCGGGCCGTGCGCAGGGGGGTGAGGTGTTCCTCGGGGGCGCCGGCGGCCGCGAGTTTCTCCGCCATGTACGTGTACCAGCGTTCGGGGCGGGTCCCGCGCGCCCGGCGCACGATCGCCGTGTCCGCCTCATGCATCGCCACCCACGCCCCGGACGCCTCCCGCACCTTGCCGGACAGGCCGTGGTGGTCGGGGTGGTGGTGCGTGACGACGACGCCGTGGAGGCCGGAGACGTCCGTGCCGCAGGCCGCGAGCCCATCGGCGAGGGCGTCCCACGACTCGGGGTCGTCCCAGCCGGTGTCGACCAGGACCGGGCCGCGGTCGGTGTCGACGACGTACACCAGGGTGTGGCCGAGCGGGTTGTCCGGGATGGGCACCTGGAGGGACCGCACGCCCCCGCCGTGATCGAACGTCTTCGTCATCTGCCCTCCGTCGCCCGCGGTCCCACGGTCGCCTGGCCCCGTGGCTGCCTGGCCCCATGGCCCGTGGCCATTGCCCACTATAACTAGAACTGATGAAGTGTCAGATAGGGCAGGGGGAACGAGTGAGCGGGACGCTCTGACCAGCTGTGGAGCGGTCGTTGTCTGTCGTTGTCGGCCGTCGTCGGTTGTCCTCGGACGGCCCGGAGACGGCCCGGCGGTGAGGCTCCTGCGCAATGGCTCTGGTTGGGTGCGACGGTGTGGCCGGGCCGGCTGGTCAAGTAGCCGTCTCCCTGCCATCCCCTGACGTGTGGCATGAGGAAAGGGGCCTGGATCTCTACCGGGCCCCTTTTGCTCTGCGCGTCGGTGCGCAGTTACTCCGCTGCGTCGCTCTTCAGCACGCCTGCGGCTTTAGCGCCCGCCAGGGTCAAAGTGAAGGTCCCTGTGAACGCTCCGGCCCCTACGATTGCAATCACTGTCACACTGGCTCCCGTGACCAGAAAAAGGATCACGGCAAGCAGGCTGACGATAACTGAGGTAAGGCCGAGAAGGGCGACAATGAGTTTGTTCCTGTCGCCGTTAGAAAAGACTACTGTCGGAGTGGTCATTTTTTCTCCTGGATTGGTTTTCTAGATTTCACCTCCGCGCGTGATACCCCTTCGGCTCAGACGAGTCTCACCGTAGCCGGTCCATGGTCATGTTGGCGAATCGGCCCCCGTCCGCTCCGGTATCTTCATGTTATGAACCGATCACCTCTGTCATTTCGCAATCTCGCACTCAGATTAAAATAGTAATTAAGGTTTCCTCTGAGGGTGGCCGGCGGAAGGGGTCGCCCGCGCATGGCGAGGCGGTCTCTTCATGGCGCCGGTCTGGGGTGCGGGACGCTGCTGCGGCATCGGTCGGCCGGCGCCACGTGGGCGTAACCAGCTGCCAAGGAGCGCGGCGGTAGGCGCACCTCCTGTCTGCCTTTCAGGGCCCTCGGTACCGAATCGGCGTCACCGTCGTACACGAGGTGGGGCTCGTCTGGGCCGGGAGGTACGAACCGGGTCCTGTAGCGCAGCAGGTCGCTTTCGGCGAAGTGGATTGGGTCGGAAAGATGTCTCGCGGGAAGTCGGCCCCGTACGCGCCGTGTCGACGAAACATCTCTTCGTCTGGGCAAAGCCTCACGAATCCGCGATCCGTGGGGGAATGTGAAAGTGTCGTTTTGCCTGAGCCGCGGAGTCCTGTCATCAGGGCACAAGACGGCCGGGAGGCGCTGCTGGCGGCTGTCACTGGGTGACTTCCGATTCGTTGCGCCATGTCGCCGAGTTCAGTTCCAAGAGTTCCGCGTCCTCGGGCGTCACTTCCCGTACCGATCAGGGATCCACGACGTGGAGTGCGCGACGATCCCGTGCCGGTCGCGGTATACGCGCCGTCGCCTGATCACGTCCGAACCGGTTGCGACGTCCAGCGCACCCGCCACGTCTGCGGGTGCAGGCACCGCAGCGGCCTGATGCGAGGGCCGGCCGACCGCGGGCAAGGTGCTCTCCGACCGTCTCAAGCGCCTCCAGCCGACCCCGGCCGCTCGACCGCACGAGCGAGAGGAGTACCACCGCCGGTGCGTGACCGCACCCCCCACCGGCGGGATAACCGCTGGTGGGGGCCTGTTTGGTCCGGACCCTGGCTTAGTTTAACTAGAACTGGTATCAGTTCCTGAGACATCTGAAACGCCGTCAGAAATGAAGGCAGTGGCCATGGCTGAGTTCGTGGAGCACGGAAAGCTGTTCATCGGCGGAGAGTTGACGGACCCGCTGGGCGATGCCGTCATCGAGGTGATCTCGCCGCACACCGAGGAGGTCATCGGGCGGGTGCCGCACGCCTCGACCGCCGATGTGGACCGGGCCGTCGCCGTGGCGCGACGCGCCTTCGACGAGGGGCCCTGGCCCCGGCTGTCGCTCGACGAACGGATCGAGGTCGTCACCCGCATCAAGGACGGGATCCTCGCGCGCCACGAGGAGATCGCCCGCGTGATCTCCTCCGAGAACGGCTCCCCCTACTCGTGGAGCGTCCTCGCCCAGGCCCTCGGGGCGATGATGGTGTGGGACGCGACGATCAGGATCGCCGGGGACTTCCCGTACGAGGAGCGGCGCGACGGCGTGCTCGGGAAGATCCTCGTGCGGCGCGAGCCGGTCGGCGTGGTCGCGGCCGTCGTCCCCTGGAACGTCCCGCAGTTCGTCGCCGCCGCCAAGCTCGCGCCCGCGCTGCTCACGGGCTGCACGGTGATCCTCAAGCCGTCGCCGGAGTCGCCGCTGGACGCGTACATCCTCGCGGACATCGCGCGGGAGGCCGGGCTGCCGGAGGGCGTGCTGTCCATCCTCCCGGCGGACCGGGAGGTGAGCGAGTACCTGGTCGGGCACCCGGGTGTCGACAAGGTCTCCTTCACCGGGTCGGTCGCGGCCGGCCGGCGGGTCATGGAGGTCGCGTCCCGCAATCTCACCCGGGTGACCCTGGAGCTGGGCGGCAAGTCGGCGGCCGTCGTCCTGCCGGACGCGGACATCGCCACCGCCGTCCCCGGGATCGTCTCGGCGGCCTGGATGAACAACGGGCAGGCCTGTGTCGCCCAGACCCGCATCCTCCTGCCGCGCTCCCGCTACGACGAGTTCGCGGACGCCTTCGCGGCGGCGGCGAGCGCCCTCGTCGTGGGTGACCCGCTGGACCCGGCGACGCAGGTCGGCCCACTGGTCGCCGAGCGGCAGCAGCGCCGCAACCTCGACTACATCCGCATCGGCCAGGAGGAGGGCGCGAAGGTCCTGACGGGCGGCGGGCGCCCGCCGGGCCTGGACCGCGGCTGGTACGTCGAGCCGACGCTCTTCGGGGACGTCGACAACTCCATGCGGATCGCCCGCGAGGAGATCTTCGGCCCGGTGATCTGCCTCCTGCCCTACGGCGACGAGTCCGAGGCGCTGAAGATCGCGAACGACTCCGAATACGGGTTGAGCGGCAGTGTGTGGACGGCGGACGTGGCGCACGGCATCGAGGTCGCGGGGCAGGTCAGGACGGGTACGTACTCCGTCAACACCTTCAGCCTCGACATGCTCGGACCCTTCGGCGGCTACAAGAACTCCGGGCTGGGCCGGGAGTTCGGGCCGGAGGGGTACGGGGAGTTCCTCGAGCACAAGATGATCCATCTGCCGGCCGGCTGGGAGGGGTGAGCGGTCATGGGGGATCGCTGGCACGTGGAGGTCGACCGGTCCCTGTGCATCGGCTCCGCACAGTGCGTCCATCACGCCCCGGGGGGCTTCCGTCTCGACTCCGCCCGCCAGTCCCATCCGGTCGACCCGGACACTGACGCGAACGAGCCGGTGCTCGCGGCGGCGGAGAGCTGCCCGGTGGAGGCGATCACGATCACGCTGGTGGGGAGCAGGGAGGCGGTGTTCCCTCCGGAGGACTAGAAATCTTCCTTTCGGGGGGTTACGTCCGGTTGAATCCGTATTATCCTGGTAGTGGCCTACGAGACGAGTGAGGGAGTCCATCCGGAGTAGCCGACTTCGGCGAGACGCGAAGGCATCCGCTGGGGCCGACGTCGACGGAGGGGCTGAGAGGCCGGAAGGCAGCAGTCAGCCGGAAGGCGACCCCCATCACCTGATCCGGGTAATACCGGCGAAGGGAACCCGTCTCGTAGGTTCTTCTCGTGCATCGAACGCATGAGTACGACGCGGCCGGCATCCGGATCATCGAGGGCGGCGAAGCCGTGCGCCGTCGCCCTGCCATGTACTTCGGCGTCGGCCTGGAAAGCCCGGAGCTGCCCACGCGGGCGTTCGAGGCGGTGGTGGGCTGGTCCCTGCATCCGGCCACGCGGGTCGCTCCCGTGCACGCCCTGCGCGTCGAGGCGGAGATCCTCGGCGACCTTGCCTTCTCCGTCTCCGATGACGGGTCCGACGCCTTGGGCGAGGACGCGGTGCCGGTCATCGGCTTCGGTTCACTGATCGGCCCCGACCGCTGGTGCGGCTGGGCCGTGTCCGCCGTGAGCTCGCGCACCGTGGTCGAGGTCTGGCGGGACGGCCGCGGCCTGCGCCAGGAGCTGACGGGTGACCGGCCGCTCGGGGAGCCGGAGGAGTTCGTACCGCCGGCCGGGGCGGGGACGCGGATGGAGTTCGCGCTCGACGGGGCGTTGCTCGCGCCCGGCGCGGCGATCACCGCCGACCTGGGCTCGCTGGACCTGCACGGGGCGGCGTGCGAGGGCTCCGGCGAACCGGTCCGTCTCCGCCTGAGCGACCTGAGGTGATCAGCCGGACGGCCGCGCCGGGTCCGTCACGTCGATCAGGCGGCACACCGTCTCGATGTCGATGCGGACCTGGGCGATGGACGCGCGGCCGGAGAGCCAGGTGATCAGCGCCGAGTGCCAGGTGTGCTCGATGACGCGGACCGCCGAGAGCTGCTCGGGGCTCGGGTCGGTCAGGCCCATCGCGTCGAGGATGATCGCCGTCGTCTGCCGGGAGACCTGGTCGACCTCGGGGGAGACGCTGCGGTCGGCGAAGGTCAGGGCGCGGACCATCGCGTCGGCCAGATGGGGTTCGCGCTGGAGCGCGCGGAAGGCCCGCATCAGGGTCTCCGCGACACGCTCCGCCGGACGGTCACCGGACGGGGGCTTCTTCCGCAGCGTGCCGTGCATGTGCTCCAACTGGTCCTGCATGGTGGCGACGAGCAGATGCACCTTGGAGGGGAAGTAGCGGTAGAGCGTGCCGAGGGCGACCTGCGAGGACTCGGCGACCTCCCGCATCTGCACCGCGTCGAACCCGCCCCGGCTGGCCAACTGCGCGCTCGTGTGCAGGATGCGCCGGCGGCGGGCCTCCTGCCGTTCCGTCAGAGGGGAGGAGGCGGGGCGGTGGGTGGTGTCTTCCGCGGGCATGGGCACCGTTCCGTGACAGTCGGTGAGGGTCGGTGATCACACAGCATGGCAGGGCCTGCGGGTGCGGCGGGTCGTGGCGTGAATCACCTGATCCACTTCTCCCAGTACTCCTACCTGCCGGTAGATTCAGAGCCTCCCGAACGATCAAGTCTGAAACTTGTTCTAGATTAGCGTCCCGTCGTAGTCTCGCGGGACAGTGCAGGCAGAAGGGGGCCCGGAGTGACCGCTGAGGCCAGTCAGTCGGGGCCTGGACAGCCCCTCGCCGCTGACGGCGAGCGACCGCTCGACATCGCACTCCTCACCTATAAAGGGAACCCGTTCTGCGGGGGCCAGGGTGTCTACGTACGGCACCTCTCCCGTGAGCTCGCGCGGCTCGGCCACCGGGTCGAGGTGATCGGCTCCCAGCCCTATCCCGTCCTCGACGAGGGGTACGACGACCGGCTCTCCCTCACCGAACTGCCGAGTCTCGACCTCTACCGCTCCCCGGACCCCTTCCGGAACCCGAAGCGCGACGAGTACCGGGACTGGGTCGACGCGCTCGAGGTCGCGACCATGTGGACCGGCGGCTTCCCCGAGCCGCTCACGTTCTCGCTGCGCGCCCGCCGTCATCTGCGCGCCCGCCGCGGGCAGTTCGACATCGTGCACGACAACCAGACCCTCGGATACGGGCTGTTGGGGGATGTAGGGGCGCCGCTCGTCACCACCATCCACCACCCCATCACCGTGGACCGGCAGTTGGAGCTGGACGCGGCCGACGGGTGGCGGCAGCGGCTGTCCAAGCGGCGCTGGTACGCCTTCACCCGGATGCAGAAGCGGGTCGCCCGCCGGCTGCCGTCCGTGCTCACCGTCTCCGGCATCTCCCGCCAGGAGATCGTCGACCAGCTCGGCGTACGGGACGACCGCATCCACGTCGTGCACATCGGGGCGGACACCGACCTGTTCTCGCCGGATCCCTCCGTGGCCGTCGTACCCGGGCGGATCGTCACGACCTCCAGCGCCGATGTGCCGCTCAAGGGGCTCGTCTTCCTCGTCGAGGCGCTGGCGAAGGTGCGGACCGAACACCCGCACGCCCACCTCGTCGTCGTCGGCAAGCGGCCCGCCGAGGGCCCCGTCGCCCAGGCCGTCGAGCGCTACGGCCTCGAAGGCGCCGTCGAGTTCGTCAAGGGCATATCCGACGCCGAACTCGTCGACCTGGTGCGCTCGGCGGAGGTCGCCTGCGTGCCGTCCCTGTACGAGGGCTTCTCGCTGCCCGCCGCCGAGGCCATGGCCACCGGGACGCCGCTCCTCGCCACCACCGGCGGAGCGATCCCCGAGGTCGCCGGACGGGACGGGGAGACCTGCCTCGCCGTACCGCCGGGCGACGCGGGGGCGCTGGCCGCGGGACTCGGCCGGCTGCTGGGCGACCCCGGACTGCGGGCCCGGCTCGGGGCGGCCGGACGGGAGCGGGTGCTCACGCGGTTCACCTGGGCTCGGGCGGCCGAGGGGACCGTGGCGCGCTACCGCGAGGCGATAGCCGGGGGCGGCCGACGGCCCGCCCGCCCGAACCTCGATGATGTTCCCGACGCAACCGTTTCCGAAAGCAGGGCCACGTGCTGACCGTCGACTTCTCCCGGTTCCCGCTCGCGCCGGGCGACCGAGTCCTGGACCTCGGCTGCGGGGCGGGCCGGCACGCCTTCGAGTGCTACCGGCGGGGCGCCCGGGTCGTGGCCCTGGACCAGAACCGCGAGGAGATCCGCGAGGTCGCCAAGTGGTTCGCGGCGATGGAGGAGGCCGGTGAGGCCCCGGAGGGCGCCACGGCCACGGCCATGGAGGGCGACGCCCTCGCACTGCCCTTCCCCGACGAGTCCTTCGACGTCGTCATCATCTCCGAGGTGATGGAGCACATACCCGACGACAAGGGCGTGCTCGCGGAGATGGTGCGGGTGCTGAAGCCGGGCGGGCGGATCGCCGTCACCGTCCCGCGCTACGGCCCCGAGAAGGTCTGCTGGACCCTCTCCGACGCCTACCACGAGGTCGAGGGCGGCCACATCCGCATCTACCGGGCGGACGAGTTGCTGGCGAAGATCCGCGAGGCGGGACTGAAGCCGTACGGCACCCACCACGCGCACGCGCTGCACTCGCCGTACTGGTGGCTGAAGTGCGCGTTCGGCGTCGACAACGACCAGGCGCTGCCGGTGAAGGCGTACCACAAGCTGCTGGTCTGGGACATCATGAAGAAACCCCTCGCCACCCGGGTCGCCGAACAGGCGCTGAACCCGCTGATCGGCAAGAGCTTCGTGGCCTACGCGACCAAGCCGCATCTGCCGCTCGCGCAGGCGGAGGTGGCGGCCGAGTGACCACCTCCCGGACAGAACACCTCGTCCTGCCCGGGGTCCTCACCGCCGAGCAGGCCGCCGCGACCGTCGCCGGGATCCTCGCCGTGCAGCGCGAGGACGGCGCGATCCCGTGGTTCAGGGGCCATCACCTCGACCCGTGGGACCACACCGAGGCCGCGATGGCCCTGGACGCGGCGGGCGAGCACGAGGCCGCCGAGCGGGCGTACCTGTGGCTGGCCCGGCACCAGAACGAGGACGGCTCCTGGTACGCGGCCTACGCCGACGGCGACTTCGGCGAGGTCACCGACCGGGGCCACGAGTCGAACTTCGTCGCCTACATCGCCGTGGGCGTCTGGCACCACTACCTGTCGACCGGCGACGACACCTTCCTGGACCGCCTGTGGCCGACCGTGTACGCGGCGGTCGAGTGGGTGCTGCGGCTGCAGCGGCCGGGCGGACAGATCGGCTGGCGCCGCGACGAGGACGGCACCGCGGCCGAGGACGCCCTCCTCACCGGGTCCTCCTCCGTGCACCAGGCGCTGCGCTGTGCTCTCGCCATCGCCGAGCAGCGCGAAGAGCCGCAGCCGGACTGGGAGTTGGCGGCGGGCGCGCTGCGGCACGCGATACGGCGCCACCCGGAGCGGTTCCTCGACAAGGACCGCTACTCGATGGACTGGTACTACCCGGTCCTGGGCGGGGCGTTGACCGGGACGGAGGCCAAGTCCCGCATCGAGGCGGACTGGGAGCGCTTCGTCGTGCCCGGCCTCGGGGTGCGGTGTGTCGTGCCCAACCCCTGGGTCACGGGCGGCGAGTCGGCCGAACTCGCCCTGACGCTCTGGGTGATGGGCGAGTCCGACCGTGCGCTGGAGATCCTGCAGTCCATCCAGCACCTGCGCGACGCCGAGTCCGGCCTGTACTGGACGGGGTATGTCTTCGAGGACGAGGCGGTCTGGCCGCGCGAACTGACCACCTGGACGGCGGGCTCACTGCTGCTCGCGGTCGCGGCGCTGGGCGGCCACGAGGCGACCTGCGCCGTGTTCGGCGGCGAGCAACTGCCCCTGGGACTGGAGACCGACTGCTGCTGAGCGGCCGGTATCGACGAGGTCAGTGGCGGTGGACGCGGTTGGCCACCGCGTGGCCGATGAACAGGTAGACCACGGCCGCCAGACCGTAGCCGGCCACGACCCGGGCCCACGCCTCGTCGAAGGTGAACAGGTCGTGTGACCAGCCCGCAAGCCAGCGGGCCGTGTCGTGGATGAACTGGACGAAGCTGTTGGCGCGGTTGGCGTCCAACAGGTACATGAGGATCCATAGGCCCAGGATCAGGGCCATGATGTCGGCCACGACCGCGATGACCGTGCCGGCCTGGTTCGCGCCGTTGCGATATCGAGACATGCTGAGCGGGTTGCCGTTCCCGCGCGTCTGAAACCCGACCGGCAGGGATCGGCGAAGTGCCGTCATCCCACCGGCGTCGGCGTGGGTCTGAGTGCCGGTCAGGTGTTCAGCTCGGCCAGCACCCGCAGCGTCACCGGATCCGGGGCCACCGCCAGCAGGTCGGTCACCGGGCCCTTGCGCCACAGCTCCAGCCGCTCCGCGATCCGCTCCCGGGGCCCGGTCAGCGAGATCTCGTCGGCGAAGGCGTCCGGCACGGCGAGCACCGCCTCCTCCCGCCGTCCCGCCAGGAACAGTTCCTGGATCCGCCGGGCCTCCTCCTCGTACCCCATGCGGCCCATCAGGTCGGCGTGGAAGTTGCGGGTCGCGTGCCCCATGCCGCCGATGTAGAAGCCGAGCATCGCCTTGACGGACAGCAGCCCCTCCGCGACGTCGTCGCACACCGTGACCCGGACGAGCGGGGCGACGGTGAACCCCTCCCGTATCCCGCCCACCGCGGGCCCGTAGGCGTCCGGCCGGCTCGGCGACCAGTACAGCGGCAGCCAGCCGTCCGCGATCCGCAGGGTCTGCGCCACGTTCCGCGGGCCCTCGGCGCCCAGCAGCACGGGCAGTTCGGCGCGCAGGGGGTGGGTGATGGACTTCAGCGGCCTGCCGAGACCGGTGGCGTCCGGTCCGCGGTAGGGAAGGGGGTGGAACCTGCCGTCCGCCAACTCCACCGGCGCCTCCCGCCGCAGCACCTGCCGTACGACGTCCACGTACTCCCGGGTCGCGGTCAGCGGCGACTTCGGGAACGGCCGCCCGTACCAGCCCTCGACGACCTGCGGACCCGACAGCCCGAGGCCGAGCGTCATCCGCCCGCCGGAGAGATGGTCCAGGGTGAGGGCGTGCATGGCGGTCGTGGTGGGGGAGCGGGCCGCCATCTGCGCGACGGCCGTACCCAGCCTGATCCTCGAGGTCCGCGCCGCGATCCAGGTGAGCGGGGTGAAGACGTCCGAGCCCCAGGACTCCGCCGTCCACACCGAGTCGTACCCGAGCCGCTCCGCCTCCCGCGCCAGCTCCAGATGGTGGGTCGCGGGGCCGCGGCCCCAGTAGCCGAGCGCGAGACCGAGCCGCATGCCTGCCTCCTGACGGTCCGTCAGATATGGGGGGGCTGTGAGCGTACGACAACGGCCCCCCGCCCGGAAGGGCGAGGGGCCGTGCTCCGCTGCCGCGGCTCAGCCGCGCTGGATGCCGGACGTGTCCCGCAGGACGCCGCGGCGGCCGTCCTGCGTCTGTGCGATCAGACCCTGGCCGCCCTGCTCGACAGCGAGGTACCAGGTGCCCGGCGCCAGCTCCGCGATCGGCATCGGCGCGCCGTCCTCCGCGTACAGCGGACGCGCCACCGGCACGGCGAACCAGAACGGCGAGAAGTCCGGCGCCGGCGGCTGCGCGGCCGGACCGGGCTGCGCGCCGAACGACTGCCCCTGCTGACCCGGCTGGCCGGGCTGCGGCTGACCGCCGAAGCCGGCCGGCTGCGCGCCCGGGTAGCCGTAACCGGCGGGCGGCTGGGCACCGTAGGGCTGCGGGGACGGCGGCTTCGGGGCCGGGATCAGGGCACCCTGGAGGGCGGGGACGAGAGGAGTGGCGACGGCGGCCGCCGCCATGACGAGGGTGGCGACGAGGGCCAGGATCAGACCGGTGCCGGCGCTGGGCCCGTTCGAGCTGTCGCCGACGTTGTCGTAGCCGCCGGCCGGGTCGAAGATGTTGCCGAGGGCGCTCCACGCGGCGAAGACCGTGAAGGCCACACCGAACTGACGCAGGTCAAGGCCCGCGATCTTTCGCTCCTGCGGCAGAGCCCTGCTGACGACGACGAGAGCCGCGCCGATGATCCCCGCGAGCACGACACCGAGCAGGACGGGACCGCTGCCCCACAGGCTCGGAAGGTCGATGCTGTCGGGAACCCCGTCGATCGAATAGAGGTCCAGGAACGACGCGATGAAGAGCAACACCGCTGCTCCGATCACCACGCCGTCGCCTCGAGTGAGGGAGCGGATATTCACTTCAGGTCCTTCGTCAGTCGTCTCGTCATCGGTACGTCCGTTGGAGGCGTCGCTGTCACCATGTCGCCTTTGGGCCCCGGTGTGAAGCGCGGGGGTGGCCCCTCATCGTAGGGACGACACTATCGTCCGCACGATCAGGGTGTCCGCCCGGATCAGTGCGCCGATCACTACCCCCGCAGGAAACTCACGATTCCCTCAGAGATCCCCTGCGCCGCTTTCTGCCTCCAGGCGCCGCTGGTCAACAGTGCCGCGTCCTTGGTATCGCGCATATTGCCGCACTCGATGAACACCTTGGGAACCGTTGACAGATTGAGACCGCCCAGGTCCTTACGCGTGACGAGACCGGTGCCGTCCCCGATGTAGTTGGACGGTGAACTGCCCGTCGCCTGCTCGAAGTCGCCTTCGATGTCCTCGCCGAGCTTCCTCGACGGCGCGACGATCGCCCGGGTGTCGGCCGCGCCGCCCCGCACCTCGCCCGGCAGGATCACATGGAAGCCGCGGTTGCCCTCCGCGGAGCCGTCGGCGTGGATCGACACCGCCGCGTCCGCGTGCGCCGCGTTACCGATCCGGGCCCGCTCGTCCACGCACGGCCCGAACGGCCGGTCCCCGTCCTGGGTCAGCTTCACCGTGGCCCCCTGCTTCTCCAGCAGCGCGCGCAGCCGGTGCGCCACGTCCAGGGTGAACCTCGCCTCGCTGTACCCGGCGTTGGTGGACGTCCCCGTGGTGTCGCACTCCTTGCGGTTGGTGCCGATGTCGACCTTGCGGTCGATGTCGGCGGTGTGCCGGTAGTTGGTGAGGTTGTGGCCGGGGTCGATGACGACGACCTTGCCCGCGAGGGGTGCCCCCGGGCCGGCGGGGGAAGTGTCCGTGCCGGTCGGACCGGTAGCCGGCGAGCTGAGGACACCCGGCGCCGCTCCCGCGCCGGGCGTCCCGTTCGCGCCGCCGTCCCCGCCGCTCCCGCCCAGCTTCTCGAACGCCAGCCAGCCGAGCAGCGCCACGGGCACGAGCGCGGCCGTCGCCACGGTCAGCGGACGCCGCAACCGGGAGCGGCGGGGCTCCGGGTGGCCGTAGGGGTCGTGGCGGTCGGGGTGCGGGCCGGAGTAGGACACGCCCGCCACCCTAACGTTCGTCGGGCCGAACCCCCCGCGGCAGCCACAGCAGCATCAGCACCGTCCCCGCGAGCAGCACGCCCGTGCCCGTGCGGAACGCCAGCGCGTACCCCTCCGTGAGGGCCTCGGGTGTGGTGTGCCCGGCCGTGCGGGCCGCCGCGAGCGTCGACAGGACCGCCAGGCCCAGGGAGCCGCCCATCGTGCGGGAGGTGTTGACCAGCCCGGAGACCAGGCCGGCCTCGCCCGGCGCCGCGCCCGAGGTGGCCAGTGCGGCGAGCGGAGTCGAGGCGAGGCCCGCGCCCAGCATCATCAGCACACCCGGCACCAGGATCTCGGTGAGGTACGCGCCCTCGGCGCTCATCGTCGACTGCCAGCCGAA
This sequence comes from Streptomyces sp. NPDC002588, assembly GCF_040295925.1. Classification (NCBI taxonomy): domain Bacteria; kingdom Bacillati; phylum Actinomycetota; class Actinomycetes; order Kitasatosporales; family Streptomycetaceae; genus Streptomyces; species Streptomyces sp. NPDC002588. The sequence goes on along the minus strand of NZ_JBEOWF010000030.1, from coordinate 21,184 downwards.
GCCGGCCGCCGCGAGCAGCGTGCCCAGTACCGCCACCGTGCGGGCCCCTGCCGTCCGCATCAGACGGGGCGCGAGCTTCGAGCCGAGGAGGACCGCCAGGGAACTGGGGACCAGCGCGAGCCCGGCGTCCAGCGGGCTGTAGCCGAGGGCGTTCTGCGCGTACAGCGTCATGAAGTACCACATGGAGAACATGGCCGAGCCGTTCACGAACATCGCCGCGTTGGCCGACGACACCGCCCGCACCCGGAACAGCCCGAGCGGCATCAGCGGGGCCGCCGTACGGGCCTCCACGGCGAGGAACAGCCCGAGCAGCGCGAGACCGGCGGCCAGCGGGAGAAGGGTCGCGGACGCCGTCCACCCCTCGGCCTCCGTCTGCGAGATGCCGTAGGCCAGGGTGCCGAGGCCCGCCGTGACCAGCAGCGCCCCGGGCAGGTCCAGGCGGCGGCCGTCCCCGGCCCGGCTCTCGGTCAGCCACCGCAGGGAGCCCGCCAGCACCACGGCCCCCACGGGCACGTTGATCAGCAGGACCCAGCGCCAGGACACCAGGTCCACCAGCGCCCCGCCGACCAGTCCGCCCGCTGCCCCGCCGGCCGCGCCGACCGCCGCCCAGGTGGCGATGGCCCGGGCCCGCGCGGCGCCCTCGGGGACCGCGGAGGTGACGATCGTCAGCGTCGAGGGCGCGAGGACCGCCGCGCCCAGCCCCTGCGCGGTCCGCGCGAGCAGCAGCTGCGGGCCCTCCTGGGCGAGTCCGCCGGCCAGCGAGGCCAGCGTGAACAGGGCGAGCCCGGTGAGGAACATCCGCTTGCGGCCGTAGAGATCACCGGCCCGGCCGCCGAGCAGCATGAACCCGGCGAAGGCGATGGAGTACGCGTTCACCACCCACTGCAGGCCCGCGGAGCTCATACCGAGGTCCGCGCGCATCGAGGGCAGTGCCACGTTCACGACGGACACGTCCAGCACGACCAGGAACTGGCCTGCGCACGCGAGCGCCACGACCAGCCAGACGCGGGGAGCGGTGGGGCGGCGGGAGGTTCGGGGGCGGGCGGTGTCGGCGGTTTGCGGCATGGGCGTCATGGTCTCAGCCGGGTTGCGCCCCTTGCATCGGTATTTCGGCCCAGGACCAGGGGACCAGGCGGGCGTCCACGCGCACCGATGTCAAGAGAAGTCAAAGAAATTGTTAGTGTGGCGAAGCATCGGAATAGTTGCCCATGCATACAGGTTCAGTCTCCACGTACCCCTTTGATCCACGTCCTCCAGATCCACATACCCCCTTGATCCACGTACCTCTTGATCCACGGCCCGGAGGCCCCACCCCATGACGCACACGACCACCGGTCGGCCCACCCGCCCAGCGAGCGGAGCCGTCGTCCCCGTGCTCGCCTTCGCGGGCATCGTGGTCGCGGTGATGCAGACCCTGCTCGTCCCGGTCATCAAGGACCTGCCCCAACTGCTGGACACCGCCCCCAGCAACGCCACCTGGGTCCTGACCTCCACCCTGCTGTCCGGCGCCGTCGCCACCCCGATCATGGGCCGCCTCGGCGACCTGTACGGCAAGCGTCGGCTGCTCGTCCTCAGCCTCGCGGTGATGGTGGTCGGCGCCCTCGTCAGCGCGCTCACCAGCACCCTGCTCCCGATGATCGTCGGCCGTACCCTCCAGGGCTTCGCCATGGGCGCGATCCCCCTCGGCATCGGCCTGATGCGCGACATGCTGCCCCGCGAGAAGCTCGGCTCGGCGATGGCCCTGATGAGCTCCTCCATCGGCGTCGGCGGCGGTCTCGCGCTGCCCGCCGCGGCCCTGGTCGCCCAGCACGCCGACTGGCACGCCCTCTTCTACGGCGCCGCAGGCCTCGGCGCGCTCGCCATCGCCCTCACCCTCCTCGTCGTCCCCGAGTCGCCTGCCCGCGCCGAGGGCACCTTCGACGTCCTGGGCGCGATCGGCCTCTCCACCGGCCTCGTCCTCTTCCTGCTGCCGATCACCAAGGGCAGCGACTGGGGCTGGACCTCCGGCACCACGCTCGGCCTGTTCGCCGCGTCGGCCGCGGTGCTCGTCCTGTGGGGCGTGATGGAACTGCGGGTCAAGGCCCCGCTGGTGGACCTGCGGACCACCGCCCGCCCCGCCGTCCTCTTCACCAACCTCGCCTCGATCATGGTCGGCGTCAGTTTCTACGTCGTCTCGCTCGTCCTTCCCCAGCTGCTCCAGCTCCCGAAGGCCACCGGCTACGGCCTCGGCCAGTCGATGGTCGCCGCCGGTCTGCTGGTCGCGCCGCTCGGCGTGACGATGATGTTCACCGCCCCCGTCTACGCACGACTGTCCGCCAAGTACGGCCCCAAGGTCACCCTGATCCTCGGCATGCTGATCATCGCCATCGGCTACGGCGCCGGCCTCGGCCTGATGAACGCCGCCTGGCAGAGCCTCGTCATCGCGATCGTCCTCGGCGCCGGCATCGGCCTCGCCTACTCCTCCCTGCCCGCGCTCATCGTCGGCGCGGTCCCCGCCTCGGAGACCGGCGCGGCCAACGGCCTCAACAGCCTGATGCGGTCCATCGGCACGTCCGTCTCCAGCGCCGTCATCGGCATGGTGCTGGCGAACACGGCGAACGACGTGAACGGTGTCGCGATCCCGACCATGCACGGCTTCCGGGTCTCCTTCCTGATCGCCACCGCCGCCGTCGCCGTGGGCCTGCTCTTCGCCCTGCTCCTGCCGAAGCCGAACCGCGCACCCCAACTGCGCGCCGCCGGCGAGGAGGACTCGGCCCTGGAGCGCGCCGAGGAGGCGCTGCGCGGCTTCCGCGGCCGGATCCTGGACGCCGAGGGGGTCCCGGTCGCCCGCGCCAAGGTCACCCTGATCGACCGCCGCGGCCGCCAGGCGGGCGCCACCGTCTCGGGGGAGGACGGCACTTACGCCCTCACCGTCCCAGCCCGGGGCGCCTACGTCCTCGCGGCCAAGGCCACCGGCCACGCCCCGCTGGCCTCCGCCGCGGCCCACGCCGGCGACGAGCGGACGGTCGACCTGGACCTCGCCCTGCCGAGCGGGACGGTCACCGTCTGACACGTCGCCGACCCCAGGTCACGCCCCCCGTCGTACCCACGGCGGGGGGCGTGGTGCACCATGGGCGGCCGACACGCCCGTACCGCCTGCGCGCACCACCTGCCCGCACCACCTGCACGCACTACCGAAGGGACCCCCATGCCCGCGGCACCCGAGCCCGAGATCCTGGCCGCGTTCGAGGCGGCGAAGGGCTTCATGCCCGTGGACGAGGGGCTCGCACTGTACGCGGCCGCCGCGGACGCCGGGCGGCTCGGACTGCCACTGCTGGAGGTCGGCACCTACTGCGGGCGCTCCACGATCCTGCTCGCCGACGCGGCCCGCACGGCCGGGGTCCAGGTGCTCACCGTCGACCACCACCGGGGCAGCGAGGAGCAGCAGCCGGGCTGGGAGTACCACGACCCGGAGACCGTCGACCCCGAGATCGGTCTGATGGACACGCTGCCCGCCTTCCGCCGCACCCTCCACCGGGCGGGTCTGGAGGAGCACGTGGTCGCGCTGGTCGGCCGCTCCCCGCGGATCGCGGGGATCTGGAACTCGCCCCTCGGCCTCGTTTTCGTCGACGGCGGCCACACCGACGAGCACGCCGGGGCCGACTACGAGGGCTGGGCCCCGCACGTGGCCGACGGGGGCCTCCTCGTCATCCACGACGTCTTCCCGGACCCCGCCGACGAGTTCACCGGCCAGGCCCCCTACCGCGTCTACCTGCGCGCCCTGGCCTCCGGAGCCTTCACCGAGGTCTCGGACACCGGCTCGCTGCGGGTGCTGCGGCGCACGGGCGCGGGCGTCTAGACCGTCGTACTGAGGCGGCGACGGCGGTACAGCACGACCCCGCCGAGGATCACCACGGCGGCCAGGACGGCCGGCACCAGGACGAGGTGCTTGCGGTACGGCGGGGTCGGTGACGCCTTCAGCGGGATCGCGGCGACATCGTTGCCGGGGGTGCGGTCGAAGGGGTTGTGCACGCGGATCGTGCCCTTCGCGCCCGGGACCTGCCGGTCGACGCGGAAGCGGAATTCGACCGTGGTCGTCCCGTCGTTCCCGGGCCAGAACACGTCGCCCCTGTTGAGATCGCAGACGTACGCCCCGCCGGACTTCGCGGGCCGGTCGCACGCCCACTTCCCGTCCGTGTCCTCGAAGGTGAACGGGATGGAGGTGACCGTGGTGCCCTCCGGCGGCACCACCTCGAAGCCGCCGGCGTCGTCGCGCGGATTGGCGGGGCCGAGCCGCCGCACCCCGAGCTTCACGCTCACCGTGTCGCCGACCCGGCCCCGGACGGTCCCGGTGACCGGCTCGTAGTCGGCCTGCGCGGTGGTGGTGACCCCGACCCGGCCGTGGCTGTCGTCGAAGTCCGGGTGCGCGGCGGTGCGGACCAGGGTGAGCGGGGCGCCCGTGCCGCGCACGGTGTGGCCGGCGGGTCTGCTCGGGGCCGACGACCAGGTGTAGGTCACCTCGCCGGTCAGCGTCTCGGGGATGCCGACGCTGTAGACCAGCGGGCCGCTCGCGCGGTACGCGGCGCCCGCGGCGGCCTTGGTGGGGAACGTGCACCAGGCGGAGGTGGGCGAGGAACCGGCGTAGAAGCAGTTGCTGTACCGAGGGGTCAGCGTGAGCCCCTCCGAGACGTTCACCTGGAGGGCGACCCCCCGCGCTGCCGGGAAGCGGGTGTTGTTGGCCAGCCGCGCGGTCACCCGCGCGGGCGCACCCGGCGCCAGTCCGCTCACGCCCTTCTCCCGCCCGGGCGCGGACAGGGTCGGGCCGCCGACGGTCATCCGGGTCGTGCCGGTGATCGTGGCCGCGTTGTCGGCGGTCGCCGTGTACGTCACCGTGCCGCTGTCGCCCGGTTCGGCACCGTCCACGCCGAGGAGGAGCAGCGGGTCGTAGCTCTCGCCGTCACCGTTCTGGACGTCGCCGTACACGCAGGTGTACACCGGGCCCTCGGACTCGCACATGCGGTTCTCCCCGAGCCGGGCGACACCCGCGAGACCCGACGCGTCGACGACGACCCGCACATTGCGTGCGGGCGTGCCGCCCTTGCTCCGCTCGACGAAGACGGGCACGTGGAAGCCGTTGTTCGAGGCCGCGGCCCCCTCGTCCGCGTTGTACATGACGAAGGTCGACTGGGTCTCGAAGCGCATCAGGACGTGACCGGAATCGTCGGCGACGGCGGGTGTCACGGCCGACGCGAACACCGCCGCGAGGGCCGTGAGGAGTCCCGGCAAAAGTCTCCGTAAAGGCATCCGGGCACTATGCCAGCCGCGCCCCGGTCCGCTACAGCCAGCCCTGCCGCCGGGCCTCGCGCATCGCCTCCATGCGGTTGCGGGTGGCGGTCTTGCCGATGGCGGAGGAGAGGTAGTTGCGGACCGTGGACTCCGAGAGGTGCAGTCGCCCCGCGATGTCGGAGACCGTCGCCCCGTCCGCCGACGCCTTCAGCACGTCGCACTCGCGGGCCGTGAGCGGATTCGGGCCCGCGCTCAGCGCGGCGGCGGCCAGCGCCGGGTCGACGACCGTCTCACCGGCCAGCACCCGGCGGACCGCCGCCGCCAGCTCCTCCACGGGACCGTCCTTGACCAGGAACCCGGTGGCCCCGGCCTCCATGGCCCGCCGCAGATAGCCGGGCCGGCCGAACGTCGTCAGGATCAGCACCCGGCAGTCCGGCGCCTCCTCGCGCAGCAAGGCGGCCGCCTCCAGGCCGCTCATGCCGGGCAGTTCGATGTCGAGCAGCGCGACGTCCGGGCGGTGCAGGAGGGCCGCGTCCACGATCGTGTCCCCGGTGCCCACCTGCGCGACGACCTCGATGTCCGGCTCCATCCCCAGCAGCAGGGCCAGCGCCCCGCGCATCATGCCCTGGTCCTCCGCGAGCAGGACCCTGATGGACCGGGCGGGGCGGTGCTCGCGGGGCATCTCGTTCACGGCGTCAGCGTAGAGGTGCCGGACGGGACGGCGGTGGCCACCGGGGCCTCGACCGGGAGCTGCGCCGTGACCGTGAAGCCGCCGCGCTGTCCCGGTCCCGCCGCCAGCGAGCCGCCGGCCGCCGCGAGGCGCTCACGCAGACCGGTGAGACCGGTGCCGCCGGACCGGGGGGAACAGTCAGCGCCGCCGGTGCCGTTGTCCGTCACCGTCAGCCGGACCTGCTCCGCCCTGCCCGCCACCGTGATCTCGCAGCGGGTGGCGCCGCTGTGCCGGACCACGTTGGTGACCGCCTCGCGCACCACCCAGCCCAGCAGGGCCGCCGTCTGCGGCTCCACGGGCGCCCCCGACCAGCGCACGGACGGCTCGACGCCCGCCGCGGTCAGCGCCGAGTGGGCCCGGTCCAGTTCCGTGGCGAGACTGCCCTCGCGGTAGCCGGTGACCGCCTCGCGGATCTCCGTCAGCGCCTGACGGCCCACCGACTCGATGTCCGTGACCTGGGCGAGGGCCGCGTCGAGGTTCCCGGGTGCCAGCCGCCGGGCCGCCTCCGACTTCACCACGATCACCGACAGGGTGTGCCCGAGCAGGTCGTGCAGATCGCGGGAGAAGCGCAGGCGTTCCTTCTCGACCGCCCGCCGGGCCAGTTCCTCGCGGGCGGTTCGCAGCTCCCGCACGGTCTCCGACAGGCTCAGGATCACGGCCGTCACGATCGTGGAGATCCAGGTGGCGTAGGCGGTGTCCAGGCCGCCCCAGCCCTCGTGGACGGAGGTGACCGCCCCCGCGAGGACGGCCAGCGAGATGCCCGTGACGCGCAGCGGACGGCCGCGCAGCGTGGCGCCGGCCGCGAGGCCGAGCAGCGGGAAGAACAGTGTCCAACTGCCGCCGTAGCCGAGGGCGAGGCCGCAGGTCACCACCGCCATGAGGGCCAGCGCCAGCAGGGTGGAGACGCTCTCCCGCTTCTCCTTCACGAAGGAGCGGACGGCGACGTAGATGTAGCAGGAGTTGAAGGTGAGCACCCCCAGGCCGCCGAGCAGCGGGTTGGGCGTCTCGCCCTGGAAGAGGTTGGAGAAGGCGCCCATCCCGAGCAGCAGCCAGGGCAGCAGGGCGAGGGGGTGGGCCGGCGGCCCCGGCAGTTGGGCCTCCTTGCACTGCCGCTTCCGGCGGACCGCCGTCCGCCAGGCGTTCCAGCGGCACCTGAGCGCGTTCCCCATCGTCATGTCCTTCCCCCGATCCTGCCGCCCGGCCTCTGCCGTTCGTTCCTCGACGCTACGGTCCCGGGCGGGCGACCGGCAGGTCGGGAAGTAACCAACCCGGCAGTACAAATGTCACCGCTCCGAGGGCCGCCCGCCCCCGTCTCTGACACACCGTCAGGAGCCTTCACAACTGTCGAGCGCTCAGCTATACAGGGGGCGCCGGACTGGAACGCGTTCTAGATCGGCTCGTGACGGCCTCGGTGCGCCCGACGGTGCGGACGGTCGCACCGAGGTCTTGGACACCCAGAGGTTCTGGACAATCAGAGGTTTTGGACACTCAGGAGCCCCATGCCCATCGACGCAGCCAAGGCACTCGCCGCGGAACCCCGATCCGGCGAGATCTCCTGGACCCGCAAGGACGTCCAGCTCTACCACCTCGGGATCGGCGCCGGCCTCCCCGCGACCGACCCCGACGAGCTGCGCTACACCCTGGAGTCCCGTCTGCACGTCCTGCCGAGCTTCGCCACCGTCGCGGCCTCCGGCTCGCCCGGCGTGAGCAGCGCACTGTCCATGCCCGGCGTCGACGTCGACCTCGCCCGCGTCCTGCACGGCGGGCAGCGCCTGGAGATCCACCGCCCGCTGCCTGCCGAGGGCCGGGCCACGGCCACCGGCCGGATCGCCGCCGTGTACGACAAGGGCAAGGCCGCCGTCCTCGTCATGCGCACCGAAGTGGCCGACGCGGACGGCCCGCTGTGGACCAACGACGCCCAGATCTTCGTACGGGGGGAGGGCGGCTGGGGCGGCGACCGCGGCCCCTCCGCCCGTCTCGAACCCCCTGCCGGGGAGCCCGACAAGACGGTCGAGCGCGCCGTCCGCGAGGACCAGGCCCTCCTCTACCGGCTCTCCGGCGACTGGAACCCGCTGCACGCCGACCCCGGGTTCGCCGAGGCCGCCGGGTTCGAACGGCCCATCCTGCACGGACTGTGCACCTACGGGATCACCCTCAAGGCCGTCGTCGACACCCTGCTCGACGGTGATGTGACCCGGGTGCGGGCCTACACCACCCGCTTCGCCGGGGTCGTGTATCCCGGCGAGACCCTTCGCATCCGGCAGTGGCGGGGGGAGGGCGAGGTGCGGGTGGCAGTGAGCGCCGTCGAGCGCGGCGACGCGCCCGTCCTCGCCGACACGGTCGTCGAACACTCTTGATTCAGCTGGCAGTTGAGGGGAGCCGCACCATGCGCGCAGCCGTACTGCACGAGATCGGCCAGGATAAACTGGAAGTCCTCGACGACGTCGAGGCGATCGGCTTCGGGCCGGGCCGGGTCAGGATCCGGATCCACGCCACCGGGCTGTGCCACTCGGACCTCTCCGCGATGAGCGGGGTGCTGCCACAGCCCGCGCCGTTCGTACCCGGACACGAGGGCGCGGGCGAGATCCTGGAGGTCGGCGAGGGCGTCACCCGGGTGAAGCCCGGCGACCGGGTGGTGGTCTGCTGGCTGCCGGCCTGCGGCGCCTGTCCCGCCTGCAAGCGCGGCCAGACCGAACTGTGCCTGGCCGGCTTCATGAACGCGGGCACCCCCAACTTCCGCCGGGCGAGCGGGGACGTGTTCGGGATGGCCGGCACCGGCACCTTCGCCGAGGAGGTCGTCGTCGACGCGGGCTGCGCGGTCCCGATCCCCGACGACGTGCCGTACGACATCGCCGCGCTCATCGGCTGCGGGGTGACGACCGGTCTGGGCGCCGCGCTCAACACCGCGGACATGGAGGCCGGTTCGTCGGTCGCCGTCATCGGCTGCGGAGGCGTCGGCATCTCCGCGATCCAGGGTGCGCGCCTGCGCGGCGCCGCCGAGATCGTCGCCGTCGACCCGGTCGCCTCCCGCCGCGAGGCCGCCCTGAACTTCGGTGCCACCCAGGCGGTCTCACCGGAGGAACTGGCCGGAGCCAAGCAACTCGCCACCGGCGGCGAGGGGTTCGACTATGTCTTCGAGGTCGTCGGCCGGGCCGCCACCGCCCGCACCGCCTACGAGAACACCCGGCGCGGCGGCACCCTCGTCGTCGTCGGCGCGGGCGCCCTGGACGACTTCCTCCAGCTCAACATGTTCGAGCTGTTCTTCGACGAGAAGCGGATCCTTCCCTCGATGTACGGCGGCGGCGACGTCCTGCGCTCCTACGAACGGACCATCGCCCTGTGGCGGGCCGGCCGGATCGACCTCGAGGGGCTGATCACGCACCGCGTCCCGCTCGCCGAGATCAACGAGGCGCTGGACCAGATGCGCACGGGGACCGCCCTGCGTACCTGCATAGAGATCTGAGGGCGGCCCGGATGTCACTGCCACTCGAGGGGCTGGCCGCGATCGTCACAGGCGCCGGGCGCGGGCTCGGCCGGGCCGAGGCGCTGGAGCTGGCCAGGCTGGGCGCGGCCGTCGTAGTCAACGACTACGGGCAGCCCGGGCGGGACGGCTCGGGCGAGGCGTCGGCCGGTCCCGCGGAGGAGGTCGCGGCGGAGATCCGGGCGGCGGGCGGCACCGCGCTCGTCCACACCGGGGACGTCTCCGACTTCCGGCAGGCCCGTGAACTCGTCGGATCGGCGATCGCCGAGTTCGGCAAGCTGGACGTCGTCGTCAACAACGCCGGCATCCTGCGCGACCGCATGGTCTTCTCCATGGCCGAGGAGGAGTGGGACGCGGTGATCCGGGTCCACCTCAAGGGCCACTTCAACACCACCCGCTTCGCCGCCGAGCACTGGCGGGAGCGGTCCAAGGCGGCGGGCGCCCCGGTGTACGGGCGGATCGTGAACACCTCGTCGGAGGCGTTCCTCGCGGGATCGGCGGGCCAGCCCAACTACGCCGCCGCGAAAGGCGGAATCGTCGGACTGACCACCTCCTCCGCCCTCGCGCTCGGCAAGTACGGCGTCACCGCCAACGCGATCTGTCCGCGCGCCAGGACCCGGATGACGGCCGATGTCTTCGCCGGGTTCGAGCAGCCCGCCGCCGGCCTCGACCCGCTCGCGCCCGAGCATGTCGCCCCGCTCGTCGGCTACTTGGCGTCACCGGCCGCCGGGCGGATCAACGGACAGCTGCTCGTGGTGCACGGGGGGATGGTCGCGGTCGTCGAACGGCCGCGGGTGCAGGCCAAGTTCGACAGCAAGGAGGACGTGTTCGGCTTCGAGGAGCTGGACGCCGTACTCGGCGCGCACTTCGCGGACCGGCCCCAGGGGGAGACGTTCGCGGCGGCGGAGGTGCTGGGGCTACGCCGGGGATAGCCCCGGAAAGGTGCGAAGGGGCCCGGCGGTCCGTGGACGGCCGGGCCCCTTCGGCGTACTGTCAGGCAGCGGCCTCGGCCTTGTCCTCGGCCGGCTTGCGGTGCCGGCCGCTGGGGGCCGACTCGCCGTCGTGGGACGAGACCGGACCCCGGTGCCGACCGTGACCGGTCGCCTCCTGGGAGTCGGCGGACAGCGGCTGCGTGGTGCTTACGTCGCTCATCTGGAGAGTTCACCCCGTCAACATGATCTTTCTTACAGCCGGGTGATTTTATCCAGCGCACCACGGGGCGGATCCAGGCGGCCACGCCAACCGCAGCTAGTTCGTTACAAGTCGGCCGAGCGGCGCCTGCTGCAGAGGGACCGGGCGGGGCGTCGCCGCTTCGTCTTCCTGTCCCTGTCCTTGCTCCGGGGGAGCGGCTTCGGGCGGGGACGCGACCGGGGGAGCCAGCCGCGCGACCCCGCAGGGCTCCGCCTCGGTCGCGTACGGCAGCCGCAGCACCCCGTCCGGCGTCCACAGGCCGCTGCCCGCCAACCAGCCCTCGGGGGCGGAGAGTTGATGCAGCCGCCGGTCCGCGGGGCGCCAGACGCCGACCCAGCTGCCGAAGGCGCCGTCGATCCGGAGCGCCACCGCGCAGCCTTCCGGCTGCAGCACCTGGCCGGGCTGCACGGCGAACGGTGTGAGCGTACGGTCGGGCAGCCGCAGGGCCCGGGGGAAACGCACCGGCAGGGTGCTGCCGAGCACGCCCCAGCCGAGCCGCGGCTCGCCGGGGGAGGGGGCGTCCGAACCGATGACCAGCAGACCGCTGTCGGGGGCGGCGAGCAGCAGCCGGTCGTCGCTGTGGGCGGCGATCTGCAGCAGCGGGGACACCTCGCCGCCGCGCTCCAGATCCACCACGACCGTCTTGGTCCGGCCGCAGATCTCCCGGTCCAGGGCCAGCATGCGTCCCGTACGGTCCAGCCACACGCCGCCCGAGCAGCGGCCCGGGATCTCGGCGAGGTGCTCGGGGCCGAAGGAACCGCCGGCCACCAGCCACAGGGCGCTCGTGTGCCGGCCCACGGCCAGCGCGAAGGCGCGGCCGCCGCAGGGTGAGGGAGGCAGCAGCCGCAGCCGGGTGTCCTCGTCCGGGCACTCCACGGAGCCCAGGGGGAGTTCACCGGTCCCCGGGCCCGTGGGATACAGCAGGGAGAAGGCGTGCCGCCCTTCGACCAGCCGCCGGATCAGGACCCGGCCGTCGGCCAGCGGCTGCACCTCCGTGCCCGGTTCCTCCGGCTGGTGCGCGGGCAGCGGCACGGCGTAGGGCTCGGGGCCGCCGAGGGTCCAGCGCTCGGGGAACCAGGAGCCGGGGCGGGGGCCGCGGGCGAGGCGGGCGGCATAGGCGCCGTCCGCGGTGATCGCACAGGGCGCGAGCGGTGCGCGGTCCCCGTCGCCGCCCGCCCCGTCCGCCGTGTCCGTCCCGGTGGGTTCGATCGCACAAGCCGTCATGAATCGGTCACCTCCGGTGACGAAGCTAGTTTTCGCACGCACGGCCGCGGGAGCAAGGCGGCGGGGACTTCCCTCGTAAGAGTGGTGCAGAAGCGATTCGCCCGAGGGGCGTGCGGGCGCTGTGCATGCGCCACGGCGGTGGGCGGCGGCCCCACCCGCACCGGTACTGCCCCGCAGAACGGGCAGGTAGCCTTGGCCCGTGCCCCGTCTGTCTGAAGTCATCGCCGCGCTGGAGAACCTGTGGCCCGCCGAGCGGGCCGAGTCCTGGGACGCGGTCGGAACCGTCGTGGGCGAACCCGGCCAGGACGTGGGCCGCGTCCTGTTCGCCGTCGACCCGGTCCAGGACGTCGTGGACGAGGCGGTGAAGCTGGGCGCCGACCTGCTGGTCACGCACCACCCGCTGTATCTGCGCGGAACCACCACCGTCGCCGCCACCACCTTCAAGGGGCGGGTCGTGCACACCCTGATCAAGAACGACATCGCGCTGCACGTCGCCCACACCAACGCCGACACCGCCGACCCGGGGGTGAGCGACGCCCTCGCCGGCGCCCTCGGCCTGCGCGTCGTACGGCCCCTCGTGCCCGACCCGAGCGACCCCGAGGGCCGGCGCGGGCTCGGCCGGATCTGCGAGCTCGACCATCCGCTCACCGTCCGCGAGTTCGCCGCCCGGGCCGCCGAGCGGCTGCCCGCCACCGCGCAGGGCATCCGCGTGGCGGGGGACCCGGACGCGGTCGTGCGGACCGTCGCCGTCAGCGGCGGATCCGGGGACAGCCTCTTCGACCAGGTCCGCGCCGCCGGCGTCGACGCCTTCCTCACCGCGGACCTGCGCCACCACCCCGCGTCCGAATTCATCGCGGACCGGTCCCGCGACCCGCTCGCGCTGCTCGACGCGGCGCACTGGGCCACCGAGTGGCCCTGGTGCGAGCTGGCCGCCGCCCAGCTCGACGAGATCTCCGACCGGAGGGGATGGGGCCTGCGCGTCCACGTCTCCCGCACGGTCACCGACCCCTGGACCGCCCACGCGGCATCCGTCACCACCGACCACCTGGGAGCCCCCAACTGAACGCCGCGCCCGCCGACCAGATCCGCCTCCTCGACGTCCAGGACCTCGACGTACGCCTGCAGCAGCTCGCGCACAAGCGGAGGTCGCTGCCCGAGCACGCCGAGATCGACTCGCTCACCAAGGACCTGACCCAGCTGCGCGACCTGCTCGTCGCCGCGCAGACCGAGGAGAGCGACACCGCCCGCGAGCAGACCAAGGCGGAGCAGGACGTGGACCAGGTGCGCCAGCGCGCCGCCCGCGACCAGCAGCGCCTGGACTCCGGCGCCGTCACCTCCCCCAAGGACCTGGAGAACCTCCAGAAGGAGATCGTCTCCCTCGCCAAGCGCCAGGGCGACCTTGAGGACGTCGTCCTGGAGGTCATGGAGCGCCGTGAGTCCGCGCAGGAGCGGGTCGCCGAGCTGACCGAGCGCGTCGGCGCCGTCCAGGGCAAGATCGACGACGCGACCGCGCGCCGGGACGCCGCCTTCGAACAGCTCGACGGCGACGCCGCCACCGTCACCAAGGAGCGCGAGGTCATCGCCGGGTCCATCCCCGCCGACCTGCTCAAGCTGTACGAGAAGCTGCGCGAGCAGCAGGGCGGCATCGGCGCGGCCAAGCTGTACGCCCGCACCTGCCAGGGCTGCCGCCAGGAGCTCGCGATCACCGACATCAACGAGATCCGCTCGGCCGCGCCCGACACGGTCGTACGGTGCGAGAACTGCCGTCGGATCCTCGTGCGTACGTCGGAATCCGGACTGTAAGGGGTCTGCGGCGTGCGGGAGTTCATCGTCGAGGCCGACGGCGGGTCACGGGGCAACCCGGGGCCCGCGGGCTACGGCAGCGTGGTGATCGACGCGGCGACGGGGGAGACCCTCGTCGAGCGCGCCGAGTACATCGGGATCGCCACCAACAACGTGGCCGAGTACCGGGGTCTGCTGGCCGGCCTGCGCGCCGCCCGTGAGCTCGACCCGGCGGCGTCGGTGCGCGTCCGGATGGACTCCAAGCTGGTCGTCGAGCAGATGTCGGGCCGCTGGAAGATCAAGCACCCCGACATGAAACCGCTGGCCACGGAGGCCGCCCGGGTCCTCCCGCCCGGCCAGGTCAGCTACGAGTGGATCCCGCGCGAGCAGAACAAACACGCCGACCGGCTGGCCAACGAGGCGATGGACGCGGGCAAGCGCGGGGAGCAGTGGGACCCGGCCGCGTCGACGGCCGCCCTGGACACCTCCGCCGCGGCTTCGGCCCGGGCCGTCCCCGAACCGTCCGGCCCGCCCGGTGACGCGACCGCGGGCGCCGCGAAGGCCCGGGAGGCCCTCGCCGCGGCCCAGAGCCGTCCGGCGGCCGGGACGGCGGACGACGACGATCTCCGGGCGGCCCGTACCGTCGCCACCCCGGAAACCGGGGCGGCCCGTACCGTCGCCACCCCCGGAACCGGCAGCAAGCCGTCCGTCGGCTGGGGCGCCGCCCCCGACCTCGGGGCGCCCGCCACCTTCGTGCTGCTCCGGCACGGCGAGACGCCCCTCACCCCCCAGAAGCGTTTCTCCGGCAGCGGCGGCAGCGACCCCTCCCTCTCGGACGTCGGCCGGGAGCAGGCCGAGCGCGTCGCCGACGCCCTCGCCCGGCGCGGGACGATCCAGCACATCCTGGCCTCCCCCCTCGCCCGCACCCGCCAGACCGCCGGGGCCGTCGCGGACCGCCTCGGCCTTGAGGTCACCGTCGACGACGGGCTGATCGAGACCGACTTCGGCGCCTGGGAGGGCCTCACCTTCGGCGAGGTCCGGGAGCGCCACCCGGGCGACCTGGACAAGTGGCTCGCCGACCCGGAGGCCCAGCCCACCGGCGGCGGCGAGAGCTTCGCGGCCACCGCCGTCCGTATCGCCGCCACCCGCGACAGACTGGTCGCGGCATACGCCGGCCGCACGGTGCTCCTGGTCACCCACGTGACACCGATCAAGACGTTCGTGCGGCTCGCCCTGGGCGCCCCGCCGGAGGCGCTGTTCCGCATGGAACTCTCGGCGGCCTCGCTCTCGGCGGTGGCGTACTACGCCGACGGCAACGCCAGCGTCCGCCTCTTCAACGACACGTCCCACCTGCGGTCCTGAGGTACGAGGCGGCGCGCGCCAGGCCCTCGATCCGGCCCCAGTCCCGCGCCGCCACCGCATCCGCCGGCACCATCCAACTACCGCCCACGCAGGCGACATTGGGCAGCGCCAGATACTCCGCCGCGTTGTCCGGACCGATCCCGCCGGTCGGGCAGAAACGGGCCTGGGGGAGGGGACTCGCCAGCGCCTTCAGATAGGCCGTACCGCCCGCCGCCTCCGCCGGGAAGAACTTCATCTCCGAAACCCCGCGCTCCAGCAGACCGACCACCTCGGACGTGGTCGACACCCCGGGCAGGAACGGCAGCCCGGAGCCCCGCATCGCCGTCAGCAGGACGTCCGTCCACCCGGGGCTCACCAGGAACCGCGCCCCTGCCGCCGCGCAGGCCGCCACCTGCTCCGGAGTGATCACGGTCCCCGCCCCGACCACTGCCTCCGGCACCGCGGCGGCGATCTCCCGGATCGCGTCGAGCCCGGCCGGCGTCCGCAGCGTCACCTCGATCGCGGGCAGCCCCCCGGCCACCAGCGCCCGCGCGAGCGGTACGGCGTCGGAGGCGTCCGGCAGCACCACCACGGGCACGACGGGGGCGAGGTCCAGCACCGAGGCGGCCGGGGAGGAGGGCAGGGGTGAGGTCATGCGCCTCATCCTGCCCCCGGGGTGCGACATGCGCAAAGGCCATTGCGCATGCTGCAACACCCCGAGCCGGTGTCGATCAGTGCACCTCGTCCACCAGCACGTCCAGCGTCCAGGCCGTCCCCGCCCGGGCCGGCTCCCGCACCTCCACCACGTACCCGAGGTCCCGCAGCGCCACCACGAGCTCCGCCGGCCCCTTCGGCGCGATCCCGGCCGCCAGCAGGCTCCGTACGATCCGCCCCTTCGTCGCCTTGTTGAAGTGGCTGACGACCTTCCGGGTCGGCGCGTGCAGCACCCGCACCGCCGCCGTCCGCCCCGCCACCTCGCCCTTCGGCTTCCACGCCGCCGCGTACGCCGCCGACCTGAGGTCGAGCACCAGCCCGTCCCCGGCCACCTCGGGCAGCACGGCGGCCATCGGCGTGCGCCAGTACGCGCCCAGCGCCCCGAGGCCGGGCAGCTTCACCCCCATCGAGCAGCGGTACGACGGGATCCGGTCCGTCACCCGGACGGCACCCCACAGCCCGGAGAAGACCAGCAGCGACCGCGCGGCGCGCTTTTTCGCGGCCGCGTCCAGAGTGGCCGGACCGAGGGCGTCGTAGAGGACGCCCGTGTAGACCTCCCCGGCAGGGCGGGTCCCCGCGGTGCGCAGTCCGGTGTTCTTCGCGATCTCGCCGCGCAGCCCCTCGCTCAGTCCGAGCACCTCGCGCGCCTTCTCCTCGTCGGCGACGCACAGCTCGACCAGCTCGCTCAGCACGGCCTCCCGTGCCTCGGCGAGCCCCGGCAGGGACAGCCCCTCCGGCTTCAGCGGGGCGCCACGGCCGGAGTCGGCCTTTCCTTCGGACGGGGGCAGCAGGACGAGCACGGGGGATCTCCTTCGGTAGAGCTCTGCGACAGCGTACGGCCCCCTCCGGGAGCGGCCGCGCGTCCGTCTCACCGAGGCCGATCCGGCAGCGGCGGTGCGGTCCGCTCCCGTGTGAGGGCCCGTACCAGGCGGGCGGCGTCGTCGGCGTGCAGGCGGATCACCGTGACCTCCCGGCGGCGGCCGAGGAAGGTGAAGTACGCCATCGGCGCGGCCAGTTCGAGGGTGACCGAGGTCCGGGAGCCGACCGGGAGGTTCAGTTCGCCGTCGGCGCGCTCGTGGGTGGTGCGGCGCTCGTGCCGAACCGAGGCCATGTGCTCCAGCGGGACGCGCAGATCGACGTGCGCCGCGTGGCGGACGCGCAGCACGCCGTCGTCGAGGACGTGCGGGCGGACCGTCCAGGCGGCGTGCAGGCCGGCCAGGAAAAGGACCGTGTACAGGTCCAGGGCCAGCACCACCCGGTGTGCGGTGGGCCAGTCGCGCAGCAGCACGGACATCGTGAACGTCTCGACCACGCACACGAACACCAGCCCGGCCGTCACCGCGCCCTGTCCCCGCGCATATCCGAATGCCTGCCCGCCACCCACCCCGTGCCGCCGCCGGGCGGCCCACAGCAGCAGACTCACCAACAGCCGTGTCTCATGTCTGACCAGGGCGTACGCCGTTCTCATGGTCCCTCCGCGAGTATCCGCAGCGCCCGGCGGACGGCCTCCGACCGAGCCGGGGCGAAGTCGGCGTACAGGGCGCGCAGAAAGCTGTTGTCCCGGTCCACGGCCACCGTCTCCGGGAGGAACTCCCGCGGGGTGCACTCGACGAGGAGGCGGGCGGCCGTCTCCCCCCGGGGGTCGGCGGGGTCGGTGTCGGCGAGCGCGTCGAGCAGGGCGTACGCCTCGTCGACCAGGGCCACCGCCTCCGACGACGCCACGACCGACCCCACCGCCGCGAGCAGCCGCTCCCGTTCCTCCGGAGCCGCGATCGTCTCGACCGGCGCGAGCACCTCGCGGTCCCGGGCGGCCATGGGAGAGCCGGCCGACGCGCTCGCCGTCCGCGCGAACAGCGCGGCCGGTTCGGGTGAGACCGGACCCTCGGCGGGCAGCTCCGCCCCGGCCGGCAGCGACCGCAGTCGGACCCGCCGCTCCCGGATCGCGCTCTCCTGCCTGGCCAGGTCCTCGTCGAGCTCGGTGAGCACCTCGACGAGGTCCTTCCCCGCGTCGTCCGTGAGCACGTCCCGCACCTCCGCCAGTCCCAGGCCCAGTTCGGTCAGCCGCCGGATCCGGGCCAGGGCGACGGCGTGTCGCAGGGTGTGGTCCCGGTAGCCGTTGGCGCGCCGCTCCGGCTCGGGGAGCAGGCGCAGGTGGTGGTGCCGGACGGTCCGCGGGGTGACGCCGACGGCCTCGGCGAGTTCTCCGATCCGCATGGGACCAGTACAGACGTTGACGCTGCGGCAGGGTCAAGCACGGTCGGGCGCACCCGGGGTGCCGAACCAGAGGTCCAGCGCGTCCGCCGCTTCCCCGCCGCCGTCGGATCCCGCGTCCGCGGCCCACGCCACGTACCCGTCCGGCCGCACCAGCAGCCCGGCGAGCTCCGGCCGGCCGGGGCAGGTGGCGGTCCGGACGTCCACCCGGTCGCCGTACCCCTCCGCGAGGGCGCGCAGCTTGCCGTCGTCCGCGAGGTCGAGCAGCAGGCCGCGCCCGCCGTGCAGCAGGCCGCCGAGCCGGGTGCCGTCGGCGAGTTCCAGGTCGGGCGCGCTGTGGCCGACGAGCGGGTGGCCGCCGGGCAGGTCGTACGTCTGCCACACCCCGGAGATCTTCTTGACCAGGTACGTCGTCCCGTCGACCGTCCCCGCCATCCCCGTCACCACCTCGCGCAGGGCGCGGGCGTGCGCCTGTGGCCGCATCAGCGCGATCTGGGCGCGGGTCCACTCCAGCACCCAGGCGCCGACCGGGTGCCGT
The DNA here is from genome assembly GCF_040295925.1 of Streptomyces sp. NPDC002588. Classification (NCBI taxonomy): domain Bacteria; kingdom Bacillati; phylum Actinomycetota; class Actinomycetes; order Kitasatosporales; family Streptomycetaceae; genus Streptomyces; species Streptomyces sp. NPDC002588. Next base: position 2,707 of record NZ_JBEOWF010000030.1, on the reverse strand, counting down.
TCGGCCGTGTACGTGTCGAGCAGTCCCTCGGGTGCCGTGCCGCGCACCACGGCCGCGAGCTTCCAGCCGAGGTTCACGGCGTCCCCCATGCCGAGGTTCAGGCCCTGCCCGCCGAACGGCGAGTGCACGTGCGCCGCGTCCCCCGCGAGCAGCACCCGCCCCTTGCGGTAGTCGGTCGCCTGCCGGCAGTTGTCCGTGAAGCGGGTCGCCGTACGCACCTCGGTCACGGTGACCTCCTCACCGGTGACCCGGCGCAGACTGCCGGTCAACTCCTCGGCGGTGACGGGCGCCGAACGGTCCACGGGCGTCCCGTCGAACTCGACGGTGAGGATCCGGCCGGGCATGGGCCCGTGGGCGTACGTCCCCACGGCGGTCGTGTTCCATCCGCCCCTGAGCCGCTCCCCGCCGGTCAGCGAGACGAGCGCCTGGTAGCCGGTGATCTCGGGGTCGGTGCCGGGGAACTCGAACCCGGCGAGCTTGCGGACGGTACTGCGTCCACCGTCACATCCGACGAGCCACCCGGCGCGTACGTCGCGGGTGGGTGCGGGGGCCTCGCGGGCGGGTGTGGGGGTTTCTTCGCCGGGTGCGTGGGCCTCCCGGGCGGGTGTGAGGGCCTCTCCGCCGGGTAAGTGGGCTTCCCGGGCGGGCACGAGGGCTTCTCCGCCGGGTGCGAGGCGTACGGTCACGCCGTCGTCGCAGGTCTCGAAGCCGGCCAGTTCGACGCCCCGCCGCAGCTCCACCCCGAGTTCCCCGGCCCGCTCGGCGAGCAGCCGCTCCAGCGTGGCCTGCGGGACGAAACCGACCTCCGCCGCCGGGCCGAGGCCGGCGAAGGCCGGGTCGGACTCGTCCAGCAGGTCGGCGCTCAGCGGGATGCCGGCGAAATGCCCGGCGAATCTGGGCGGCGGCACCGCGCTCGGGGCGGACGCCCCGGCGAACTCCCGGAACCGCCTCATCGCCGCCTCCTGCACCGCCGCGAGCGGGGGCAGCAGCCCTCGCCGGTACAGCGCGACGGCCGTGGGGGTGTTGATCGACCCCGCCTTGATCGTCTCGTCCACCTCGGCCAGTCGCTCCACGACCAGCGTCCGCGCGCCGCCGAGCGCGAGTTCGCAGGCCAGCATCAGCCCGACCGGTCCAGCCCCCGCCACCACCACGTCGTAGTCCGTCATGACTTCACTTTAGTCACTAAAAGTTTGTGGCCGCTATAGTTTTCCCATGGCGAACGAAGACCGGGGCGGCTGGGAAGACCGGAGTGGCCGGAGCGGGGAACTCCCCCTGCGGGAGCGCAAGAAGCGGGCGACGCGGCAGCGGATCTCGGACGTGGCGACCGGGCTGTTCGTGGCGCGCGGGTTCGACGAGGTGACCGTCGCGGAGGTGGCCCGGGCAGCCGAGGTGTCCGCCATGACCGTCTTCAACTACTTCCCGCGCAAGGAGGATCTGTTCCTCGACCGCATCCCGGAGGCCGTCGAGATGTTCGCCGGGGCGGTACGGCACCGGGCTCCCGGCGAAGGCCCGCTCGCCGCCCTCCGTGCCCTCGCCCTCCGCCTCCTCGACGAACGCCACCCGCTCGGCGGGGTCGACGACGACTTCCCGCACTTCTGGCGGGTCGTCATCGCCTCACCCGCGCTGCGTGCCCGGGCGCGGGAGGGGGTGGAGGAGTTGGAGGAGGCCGTCGCCCGGGCCTTCGCCGAAACGGCCCCGGAGTTCGCCGACCCCGTCCTGGCGGCCGCGCTGACGGTCGCCGCCTACCGCACGGTCTACGTCACCGCCGCGCGCCGGCTGCTGGCGGGGGAGGCGGCGGACGAGGTCGCGGCCGGTCACCGGGTGCGGGTGTGCGCGGCCTTCGACGCGTTGGAGGCGGTGTTCGCGCCGCCGTCCGGTACCTCTCTTGACGGCTAACAGCGTTAGCCGTACCGTCGTGGTTGTCGGGCTAACGCTGTTAGCCACACTCGGCGTCCGGGAGGCAGCCATGAGCACAGCCACCACCACCAGCACCAGCACAGGCAAGCACCCGCACACCCGCACCGTTTCCGCGCTCGCCCCGGCCCGCCGAACGGCCTGGCTCGCGGCCGCCCTGTTCTGGTCGGCGTTCGCCGTCCTGGAGGCCGTCAACCACGGCTGGCTCGCGGGCACCGCCGCCCTCGCCTTCCTGGTCCTGCCGGACCTGGCCTTCCTGGTCGCCCTCGACGACGCGCCGCACATGGCGAAAGGGCAGCTCCCGCCCCGCGCGGTGCCGTACTACAACGCCCTGCACCGGGCCGCGGTCCCGCTCGCGCTCCTGGCCCTGTACGCCTTCGCGCCCTTCACCTGGGCCCCGCTGTTCGCGGCCCTCTGCGGCTGGCTCGCGCACATCTCGTACGACCGCGCCCTCGGCTACGGGCCGCGCACCAAGGAGGGCTTCCAGCGTGAGGGCTTCCAGCGTGACTGACCGGCTCACACCCAGGGCCCGCGAGATCGCGGCGGCCGCCCGGACCCTCCTCGAGGCGTCCGGGCCCGCCGCGTTCACCATGCGGGCCCTGGCCGACCACCTCGGCATCAAGGCGCCCTCCCTCTACAAACACTTCCCCGACAAACACGCCGTCGAGGTCGAACTGAACGCGCAGATGCTGGAGGAGTGTCGCGCAGCTTGTCGCCGCCCTTGCTCTTCCAGTCGGACACGGCCTGCTGCATGTCGCTGATCTTCTTGCGGCCCCGGGTGATGTCGTCCTCG
>NZ_JBEOWF010000029.1:0-134507 GCF_040295925.1 Streptomyces sp. NPDC002588 | reverse complement strand
CGGCAACGGGTCCGAGGACGTGACCAGTTCCCGCAGCGGATGGGCGGCCAGGACGGCGTCCACCTCCGGGGTCAGCGCCGCGGCGAGACGCGCCGGGACCGGGAGGGAGTCGTCCCCGAGAGCCTTCGCCGCCTTCGACACCAGGGTGCGGGCCCGGCCCTTGGGAACCCCGGCGGCCGCCCGCCGGTGGAGTTCGGCCCCCTCCTCGAGGACCAGCCCCACGTCGATGCCCGCCGGGATCTTGATCCGCGCGTGCCGGCGCCATGTCGTGACCGGGTCGCTCCACGCCTCCACGGAGTACGTCCAACGGCCCGGCACGTCCGGGGTGACGTCCGCGCCCCAGCGGTCGGTGCCGGGGGCGAGTTCACGCATCGGGGTCCACGGGCCGCGACGGCCGCGGGGACCGCGCAGGACGACGTTGGCGGCGACGGCGTCGTGCCCCTCCCCGAAGACGGTCGCGGTCACCTGGAAGGTCTCCCCCGCGACAGCCTTGGCCGGGCGTCTGCCGCCCTCCACCGCCGGCCGCACCTCGCGGACCGGGACACGGCCGATGACAGGGGTCGAACTCATGTGTCTCACCTTCGATTTGGTCAGTGTGTAGTCCGCCGGGCCCACCGCCCGGCTCCCGTTGCGGGCCTCCGTCCGGGCCCGCCCTAACGCGCGGCGGGAGAAGGCCGGATCGCCGGCCGGGCTCCGTGTCGCGCGTCCTGCTCCTGCAGGTAGGCGGCGAGAGTTGTGCGCAGATAGCGCTCCGCCGCGTCCGCGGCCTCGCGCGCGCAGCGCTTCCCCATCAGTACGCACAGGGTGTAACCCGAGTCCTCGAAGGTGGCCCGCGCCGCGCGGTCGGCGGGGGACGCGAGCATCACGCGTTCCCACGCCCGGTACCGCCGCAACTGCCTGGCGACCTCGGTCTTGGCCGGTAGCAGCATGACGCCGTTCACCTTTCGGGCTCGATGAATGTTTCACTCATGGTGCACGCGCCGCCACCCAGCGTCTTGTTGGATCTTCAATCACCTCGGGAGTGCGCTCGTGTTGCACGAATGGACTAATGCCCGCACTGTGGAGGTGACTCAGAAGCGATCAGCGCTCACCCTCCGTATTTTCGGGCCGTAGGGCCCCGCGGAGCGGGAGCCTCGCCGGTGAGGAGCGAACGACGATGAAGACCGCAGTCCCCTGCTACTACCACCTCGACGTGGACGTCAGCCCGGAACGCGTCGGCCAGGTACGGCGCATCCTGGCCGCTCACCTGAGGCACTGGGATCTCGACGCCCTCGTCCACCCCGTCTGCGGCGGTGCCGCCATGCTGCTGGAGGCCATCGACGCCCACGCCACGGACAAGTCCATCTCGATCGAGATGTGGTGGAACGGCCAGCATCTGATCACCGCCATCGGCGGCAACGACCGCGAACTGCGCCCGGACCAGGACCTACGGGCCTGCCTGGAGCGGATCGCCGCGACCAGCGACGGCTGGGGCTGCTGTGCCACCGCCACCGGCAGCAAGGTCATCTGGTTCTCCCAGCGCGCCCGGGCCGGCGAACGGCTCCCCTTGGTGCCGACCCGGCCGGCGCCCAGTCTGCGCGAAGGGCGCCCGCTGCCCCGCGCCGTGCCGGTGGCGGTGCTCGCCGCCCCCGCGGCCGGGGACGGCAGGGTCCTGGAGGCCGCCCGGTGACCTCACGGCCGTACCGGAGCGCAGGGGTGCCCGCCTGGAGCGGGCACCCCTACCCGTTGGGTGCCGACTTCGACGGGAAGGGCACCAACTTCGCGCTCTTCAGCGAGGTCGCCGAGCGGGTCGAACTCGTCCTGGTCGACGACGACGACAGTGCGCGGACCATCCCGCTGACCGAGGTCGACGGCTTCGTCTGGCACGGCTACCTGCCCGGCGTCGGCCCGGGGCAACGCTACGGCTACCGGGTCCACGGGCCCTGGGACCCGGCCGCCGGGCACCGGTGCAATCCGGCGAAGCTGCTGCTCGACCCGTACGCGCGGGCCGTCTGCGGCGAGACCGACAACCACGCCTCCCTCTTCGAGCGGGCCGGCGACCGCCCCGACCCCGCCGACAGCGCCGGGCACACCCTGCTGGGCGTGGTCACCGACCCCGCGTTCGACTGGGGCGAGGACGCCCCGCCCCGGCGCGGCTACGCGGACACGGTCATCTACGAGGCCCACGTCCGCGGACTGACCCGCACCCACCCGGGCGTCCCGCCCGTCCTGCGCGGCACCTACGCCGGCCTCGCCCACCCGGCGGCCGTCGAGCACCTGGTGAAACTGGGTGTGACGGCGATCGAGCTGATGCCCGTCCACCAGTTCGTGCAGGACGGCGTGCTCCGGGACCGGGGCCTGTCCAACTACTGGGGCTACAACACGATCGGCTTCTTCGCGCCGCACCACGCCTACGCCGCCCGCGGCACCCGGGGACAACAGGTCACCGAGTTCAAGGAGATGGTGAAGGCGCTGCACGCCGCCGGGCTCGAGGTCATCCTCGACGTCGTCTACAACCACACCGGCGAGGGCAGCCAGAAGGGCCCCACCCTGTCCTTCCGCGGCATCGACAACGCCTCCTACTACCGGCTCGTGGACGGCGACTGGTCCCACTACTACGACACCACCGGCACCGGCAACAGCCTGCTCATGCGCCACCCCTACGTTCTCCAGCTGATCATGGACTCGCTGCGGTACTGGGTCACCGAGATGCATGTGGACGGCTTCCGCTTCGACCTCGCGGCCACGCTGGCCCGGCAGTTCCACGAGGTGGACCGGCTGTCGGCGTTCTTCGACCTGATCCAGCAGGACCCGGTGATCAGCCGCGTCAAACTGATCGCCGAGCCCTGGGACGTCGGCGAGGGTGGCTACCAGGTGGGCAACTTCCCGCCCCTGTGGTCGGAGTGGAACGGCAAGTACCGCGACGCCGTACGGGACTTCTGGCGGGCCGAGCCGCACTCCCTCGGCGAGTTCGCCTCCCGGCTGGCCGGCTCCTCCGACCTGTACGCGCACAGCAGGCGCCGGCCGCGCGCCAGCGTCAACTTCGTGACCGCGCACGACGGGTTCACCCTGCGCGACCTCGTCTCCTACAACGACAAGCACAACCAGGCCAACGGCGAGGACGACCGCGACGGCGAGAGCCACAACCGGTCCTGGAACTGCGGGGCCGAGGGCCCCACCGACGACCCGGGCATCCTGGCACTGCGCGCGCGCCAGCAGCGCAACCTGCTCGCCACCCTGCTGCTCTCCCAGGGCATCCCCATGCTCTGCCACGGCGACGAACTCGGCCGCACCCAGCGCGGCAACAACAACGCCTACTGCCAGGACAACGAGGTCTCCTGGATCGACTGGCGGCTGACCGACGAGCAGCACCGCCTCATGGACTTCTGCCGCCGGCTGCTCGCGCTGCGCGCCGCCCACCCGGTGCTGCGCCGGCGCCGCTTCTTCCTCGGCGAGACCGTGACCCACGCCGGGCAGCCGCTGCCCGACCTGGTCTGGCTGCTGCCGGACGCCCGGGAGATGCGCGACCGGGACTGGCTGCGCTCCGACGCGCACAGCGTCGGTGTGTTCCTCAACGGCGACGCCATCGCCGAACCCGACCCCCGGGGCCGGCCCGTCGTCGACGACTCGTTCCTGCTGCTGTTCAACAGCTACTGGGAACCCGTCGTCTTCGTGCTGCCCGGCGCTGCGTACGGGGAACGCTGGGCGGTGTGCGCCGACACGGCCGAGCCCGACGGCGGCCGCGACGAGACGGAGTACAAGGCGGGCGCGGAGGTGAGGGTGGAGTCCCGCAGCCTGATGGTCCTGTCCCGGCCCCCGCGCCGCAGCGAGTAGCGAGGTTCAGCGCGCGCGGTGCGAGGTCACGGTGAACTGCGCGCCGTCGGGATCCCGCAGCACCGCCTCCTCGGCCGTCTCGCGCAGCACGCTGCCGCCGTGCTTCTCGGCGGCCCGCGCGCAACCCGCGACGTCCGCGACCGCGAAGTGCACCTGCCAGTGCGGGCGGATCGTCGGATCGGGAGCCGCCTCCAGCGCGCCCGACTCGATCCGGGCCACGACGTCGCCTCCGCTGCGCAGCACGACCTCGCCCCCCTCGTAGTGGACCTCGCAGCAGCCGGGCCGGTTCGACGCCCAGTCGAGGATCTCGCCGTAGAAGATCGCCGAGTCGAAGGCGTCGCGGGTGTGGAGCCGGATGAAGGACGGCGCGGCCTGCTGCCAGGCCTCCCAGTTGCCGATCAGTTTCCCCTCCCAGACGCCGAAGGTGGCACCTTCCCGGTCGGCCAGCAGCGCCGCGCGGCCCGGCGGCAGCGAGATCGGCCCGACGGCCACGGTGCCGCCGCGTTCCCGGGTGCGGGAGGCGGCGTCGTCCGCGCTGCGCACCGCGAAGTACGGCGTCCAGGCCACCGCCATCTGCCACATCGAGGCGACGGCGGCGATCCCGGCCACCGGGACGTCGTCCACCAGAGCGGTGCGGAAGTGCGCGCCGAGCGTGTCGCGCCGCCACCGCCAGCCCAGGACGGCCCCGTAGAACTCCTGAGTGGCGTCCAGGTCGCGGCTGGTCAGGCTCACCCAGCAGGGTGCGCCGAACACGGAGTCCGTGGAGCGGATCTCTGCTGACGGCTTGTGGTTCATGGCACTCGCGTTCCTGGTCGGTCGGCAGGCGGCGTCTTCCACCAGTGTCCGGCCAGGGCCCGCCCGGGCGCCTGCCGAGTGACCCGACGGCACGCCGGAGGAGTGGCACGGGTACCACGCGGACCGTGCGACGAAACGGCCCCGTCGGAGTGAGGCCCCCGCCCGGTCATGTCTCCGCGACGACCTCCTCGCGCAGGCGGGCGAAGCAGCCGCTGAGCAGCCGCGAGACATGCATCTGCGAGATGCCCAGCTCCTCGGCGATGCGGCTCTGCGTCATGCCCTGGTAGAACCGCAGGTAGAGGATGGTCCGCTCGCGCTCCGGCAGGGCTCGCAGACAGGGGGCGACGGCGACGCGGTCGACCACCGTGTCGTAGCCGGGGTCGGCGTCGCCGAGGGCGTCCGACAGCGCGTAGCCGTCGGTGCCGGGCATCTCCGCCTCCAGGGACAGCGCGGTGAAGCACTCCAGCGCCTCCGTGCCGGTGCGCACCTCGTCCTCGCTCAGCTGCGCGTACGCGGCGATCTCGGCGACGGTCGGTGCCCGGCCCGGGGTGGTCTGGGCGAGTTCCTTCGCGGCGTGCCGCACCCGGTTGCGCAGATCCTGGACCCGGCGCGGGACGTGCAGCGTCCACATGTGGTCCCGGAAGTGGCGCTTGATCTCTCCCGTGATGGTCGGCACGGCGTACGCCTCGAAGGCACGGCCGCGGTCCGGGTCGTAGTGGTCGACGGCCTTGACGAGGCCCAGGGCCGCGACCTGGTACAGATCCTCCAGCGCCTCGCCGCGGCCGCGGAAGCGGACCGCGATCCGCTCGGCCATGGGCAGCCAGAGCCGGACCAGCTCGTCCCGCAGCGCCCGGCGCTCGGGCCCTTCGGGGAGTTTCGCGAGCCGGATGAACGACTCGGCGGTGTCCGGGGCGTCGTCATGGGGGTGTTGCCTGCTTCTGGCGGTGCTACGCATCTCGCGCGCCTCCCAGAGGAGGGGGTGCCGATCGATGGGCGGACACCGTGGGACAGCGTTCGCGCGGATGGTTCGGCGATCGGCCGGGTGGCCCGCACGGGCGGGGCCCCACGGTCGTGCCTCCGTTCCGAAGCACTTCTGTGCCCATGCCCACCAAGGTGTGTTCTGAAACGATTGTACGTATTTGTGCGATTCGTTTCCCGGCTGCCTTTCCGGGCTCTCCCGCGTTCTTGGCTTTCCCTTGGGGTGATTACCTCTGTTTCAGAGGTAATCTCGAAGCCGTGGACGAGAACGACGAGGAGACCTTCCCCGAAGAGCTCGCCGACGCGCTCGTCGGCATCCAGCGGCTGCTGCGGCGCCGGCTGCGGGCCGGGCTGACCGTGCCCCGGCTGCGCGGCGCCGAGGTCGAACTGCTGCGGCTCGTCGAGACCCGCCCCGGCATCGGCGTCTCCGACGCCGCCAAGGAGCTGCACCTCGCGGGCAACTCCGTCTCGACCCTGGTCAACCACCTGGTCAGAGACGGGTACCTGGTCCGTGAGACCGACCCCGCTGACCGGCGGGCCGCCCGGCTGCTGCTCACCGAAGCCGCCGAGATCCGGCTGCGGGATTGGAAGCGACGGCGCGCGCAACTCGTCCGCCGGCACGTCACCGGGCTCGACGCCGCCGACCGGGACGCCCTGCGCGCCGCCCTACCGGCGCTGCGCACACTCGCCGTCAGCCTGCACGAGGAGGCCGAGGAGTCATGACCGCCGCCGTCGACTGCACCTCGCTTCGCTACGTCTTCGGGAACACGAAGGCCGTGGACGAACTCGACCTGACCGTCCGGGAGGGGGAGGTCTTCGGTCTGCTCGGCCCCAACGGGGCGGGCAAGACCACCGCCATCCGCTGCATCACCACCCTGCTGCCCGTCCCGGCCGGCATGGTCGCCGTCTTCGGCCACGACGCCGCCCGGGACCGCATGGCCGTACGGCGCCTGCTCGGCTACGTCCCGCAGCAGCTGTCCGCCGACCAGAACCTCACCGGCCGGGAGAACATCGCCCTGTTCGCCCGCGTCTTCGACGTGCCCCGGCGGGAACTGGCCGAGCGCGTCGCCCAGGCGCTGGCCGCCGTCGACCTCACCGATGCCGCCGACCGGCTCGCCGGCACCTACTCCGGCGGCATGGTCCGCCGCCTCGAACTCGCCCAGGCCCTGGTCAGCGCGCCCCGGCTGCTGATCCTCGACGAGCCGACCATCGGCCTCGACCCGATCGCCCGCACCGGCGTGTGGGAGCACATCACCGCCGTACGCGAGGCCACCGGCATGACCGTCCTGGTGACCACGCACTACATGGACGAGGTGGACCAGTACTGCGACCGGGTCGGCCTGATGCACCGGGGCCGTGTCCGCGCCCTCGGCACCCCCACCGAACTCCGGCAGGGACTCGGCGCCCGCCGGGGCGCGGCGGCCACGGACCCGCTGCCCACCCTGGAGGACGTCTTCCGGGACGTGGCAGGCAGCGGCCTCGACGACAGTTCAGGAGACTTCCGCGATGTCCGAAGCACCCGCCGCACCGCTCAGCGCGTCGGCTGACCGCGCCCGCGAGCAGGGCATCGACCTGCTGCTGCGGCCGCCCGTGCCGCGCGCCGGCTGGCGGCTGCTCCCGGCCAGGATCGCCGCCCTGTGCACGGTCGAACTGCAGAAGCTCAGCCATGACCGCACCGAGCTGTACACCCGGGCCGTCCAGCCCGCCCTCTGGCTGCTGATCTTCGGCCAGACCTTCAGCCGCATCCGGGCGATACCGACCGGCGGCATCCCCTACACCGACTACCTGGCACCCGGCATCATCGCCCAGTCCGCGATGTTCATCGCCATCTTCTACGGCATCCAGATCATCTGGGAGCGCGACGCCGGCGTCCTCAACAAGCTCCTCGTCACGCCCACCCCGCGTTCGGCGCTGATCACCGGCAAGGCCTTCGCGGCCGGGGTGAAGTCGCTGATCCAGGCTGTCGTCGTGGTCGTCATCGCCGCCCTGCTCGGGGTCGCCCTGACGTGGAACCCGCTGAAGCTCCTCGGGGTCGCCGGGATCGTCGTCCTCGGCTCGGCGTTCTTCTCCTGCCTGTCGATGACCATCGCCGGCATCGTCCTCAGCCGTGACCGCCTGATGGGCATCGGCCAGGCCATCACCATGCCGCTGTTCTTCGGCTCCAACGCCCTCTATCCGGTCGCCATCATGCCGGGCTGGCTCCGGGCGATCAGCAGGATCAACCCCCTCAGCTACGAGGTGGACGCCCTGCGCGGGCTGCTCCTCGGCACCCACGCGCACCTCGCCCTGGACTTCGGGGTGCTGGTTCTGGCCGCCGCGCTCGGCATCACCGCCGCCTCCTCGCTGCTCGGCCGTCTGGCCCGCTGATCTTGCCCGGCGACGTGATGTGCGGCACGCCCGCCGAGTGGCGTGCGGCGGCCCCGGGCGGATTCGTCCTGCGCACGGCTTGATCAACGATCAAAAGGGGTGAACCCCCTGGCCACAGCGCATTCTGCTCATTTGACAGTGCACTGAACGCACGGATAGGAAGCAGCCGGTAGACATCGAGAGGTGGACTGTGTACGAGCCGAACGTGGTCGGGGACTGGCAGGAGTACGACGAGCATGCCGGTCTGCGTGTCCGCGTCCACCGCCTGGAGCAGCACGAGCCGCCGCGGGGGCGCGACGACGCGGCCGAGGGGCTGACCTACTTCTGTCTGCGGGTGACCGTCGAGAACCGGGGCGCCGGGCACTCCACCATCCACCTCGAGGACGGTCAGATCGACGTACGGATCGGGCCCGACGGGGAGAGCGCCTTCATCGACTGGCGCAACTCGCAGTTCATCGAGGGCTTCGACGTCTATCCGCTGCGCCGCGCCACCGCAGTCCTCTACGCCGCGGGCCCCGAGGCCTCGCTCGGTCAGGTGGACGTGCAGGTGCAGCTGCGGGTCGACGACGAGTGGGCCGACCGCCGGCTGTGGACCGGCGGTATCGGACTCGACGAGGGGGCCGTGCCGACGGGCACCACCCGGGACAGCCTGGCCGGTCAGGTCAGCAACTTCCTGCGGGACCAGGCGGCCGAGGAGGGCACCGCCTGAATCCCCTGGCGCTCAGTGCGGGATGCCGTCGATGATCTCGCGGGCGCCCTGACGCAGCAGCGACACCGCCACCGAGGTGCCGAGCGTCGCCGGGTCGAGCCGGCCGGCCCACTCGTGGGCGTTCAGCCGGGTCTTGCCGTCCGGGGTGAACACACAGGCCCGCAGGGACAGTTCGCCGCTGCGGTCCACTCGCGCGAACCCGGCGATCGGACTGTTGCAGTGTCCCTGGAGGACGTGCAGGAACATCCGCTCCGCCGTGGCCTCCCGATGGGTGGCCGGATCGCCGAGCCCGCTGACCGTGTCGATCAGGGTGCGGTCGTCCTCCCGGCACTGGAGCGCGAGGATGCCCGCGCCGATCGGCGGCATCATCGTCTCCGGCGAGAGCACCTCGCTGATCACGTCGGTCCGGCCGATGCGCTCCAGACCGGCCATCGCGAGCAGCAGCGCGTCCGCCTCGCCCGCGGCCAGCTTCTCCAGCCGGCGGTTGGCGTTGCCGCGGAACGGCACGCACTCCAGGTGCGGGTGGGTGGCGGCCAGTTGGGCGATCCGGCGCACCGAGGAGGTGCCGATCCGGGTCCCGGCCGGCAGTTCGTCGAGGGCGAGACCGCCGGGGTGGACCAGCGCGTCCCGGACGTCGTCCCGCTTCAGGAAGGCCGCGAACACCGTGCCGGCCGGCAGCGGGCGGTCGGCCGGGACGTCCTTGACGCAGTGCACCGCGAGATCGGCCGCACCGGCCAGCAGCGCCGCGTCGACCTCCTTGGTGAACGCGCCCTTGCCCTCGACCTTGGACAGGTCGCCCATCCACTTGTCGCCGGTGGTCTTCACGGGCACCACCTCGGTGCGCACACCGGGACGGAGCGCGGACAACTCCGCGCGGACGCGCTCCACCTGGGCCAGTGCCATGGGCGAGTCACGGGAGACGATGCGGATCAGTTCCGGAACGGACATGCGGGACACGATAGACCCTCACGGCCCGCCCGCCGCACCGCTTCCCGCTTTCGGCCGGCCTTCACGGTGTGAACCGCCGGCCGCCGGGGTAGAGGCCTGCGGCTCCCGTGACTCCTTTCCCCGCGGCTACGCGTTGGGGTCGAAGGCGATCCCGGACGGCTCCGCCGACGTCAGGTGGGCGGCGAAGTTGGCGTCCTTGAGGCCGAAGTTGGCGCTGCCGAAGTCGTACGCGCTCAGCTTGTCGCGCAGCCCGGACGGGTAGCCGTTCCAGCCGACCAGCGGCGGGTACTGCCAGGTGTGCTTGTCGTTCTCCGGCGGCTCGTCGTTCGAGTTGCCGAGGCGGAAGCAGTGGGTGCTGATGCCGTCCTTGTGGTAGACGATCTTCGCGTGGGTGCTGCCCTCGAACCGCACCCCGGACGCCGCTGTCACCGTGAACGAACCGTGGTTGGACGTCGAGACGTACTGGATCGTGCCGTTCTGCACCCAGATCACGACGTGCTCCCAGTCGTGCCGGTGCCCGCCGATGCTGCTGTTCGCCAGGGCCTGGTCCTTCTCGAAGTACAGGCCGTACATGTACGCGCACCAGCCGTTGTTGCACTTGTAGCGCGAGTAGCTGTTGGTGTTGTCCAGGTCGGACGCGTCGTGGCAGTCGCCGCTCAGCGAACCGGTCGGCTTCAGGCCGCCGTTGACGGTGCCGTCGGGGCCGATGGCCGGCGTGGGGTAGCAGCCGTCGGTGTCGTAGTCGAAGGCGGGCTGGTACGTCAGCTCCGCCGCCTCGGCGTTCTGGGGCAGCGCCTGGGGAGGGGCGGCGAAGGCGGTCGAGGGGACGGCGAGGACGAGTGCGGCGGCACCGGCGAGACCGGTGAGCCATCTCCTGCGGCGGGCCTTGAGCATGGGTGACGACACTGCGTCCTCCTCGGGATCCGGGCGCAGCCGAACGGCTGTGGGGGAAGGGGGAGTTGAAGGGGAGTTCAGCTTCCACGGTTTTCACTTCCGCGCCAAGGGGTCGCAGGCGTATCAGTGGTGAAGCGCAGCCCAATAGTTGGTCGTTCGGTGCCGTGTCATACGGAAGTGTCCGGAAGGTCGGCAGCCGACTCCTCCGGGGTGAGCTCCGGTCGCAGCCGCGACCACGACGGCTGGCGCAGCAGTCCCGCCCGGGTACGGGTGCTGTAGCGGACCTCGCCGACCAGCCGCGGCAGGACCCACCGTGCGCCCGACACCGGCGGCACGGCGTCGAAGGGGCAGGTGTCGGTCGCCACGGCCCGCAGCAGCGCGGCGAGTTCGATGCGCTCCGCCTCGCTCCAGCCGGTGCCGACACCACCCACGTACCGCAGTGCGCCGGCCCCGGTCCGCTGCCCGACCAGGACCGCCCCGGGCAGCCCCGTCAGCCGCCCCCGGCCCGGTGACCAGCCGCCGACCAGCACATCGGCGCTGCGCATGTTCCGGATCTTGATCCAGGCGCGGGAGCGGACCCCCGGCTCGTACACCGAGTCCAGCCGCTTGCGGACCAGGCCCTCCAGACCGTGCGCCCGGGTCGCCGCCAGCGCCTGCGCCCCGTGGCCGACGAGCGCCCCGGGCGTCGACCAGAACGGCCCCTCGAGGCCGAGCGCCTCCAGCAGCGCCCTGCGCTCCGTGTACGGCAGCCGCAGCAGGGAGCGCCCTTCGAGATGCATCACGTCGAACAGCACCAGGTGCACCGGTACCGTCGCCGCCAGCCGAGCCGCCTTGCCCGGCGCCCAGGCGAGCCCCATCCGCGACTGCAGCAACTGGAAGTCGGCCCGGCCCCGTTCGTCCAGCGCCAGCACCTCCCCGTCCAGGACGGCTGCCGCCTTGCCGAGCGCCACGCCCAGCGGCCGCAGCTCGGGGTAGGCGCCGGTGATGTCCTCCCCCGAGCGGGCCCGCAGCCGGAGGGTTCCGTCCCCGGCGAGGTACACCACGGCCCGCTGGCCGTCCTGCTTGGTCTCGTAGGCCCAGTGGGAGTCCTGGGCGGGTGGGGGCAGGGTGCCGGGGGTGGCGAGCATGGGCGGGACGAGCGGGAGCGCCATGGGTGAGGTCTGGCCCGCCGCGTCCCCGCGCACGCCCCCGTCCCGGCCGTTTCGCCTGAACGGCGGTGACAGGGGCTCAGCAGGTGCCGGACGGCGGCGGCGGGGCCTGGGTCAGGCCCGTCTGGTAGGCGATGACGACCAGTTGGGCGCGGTCGCGGGCACCGAGTTTCGTCATCGCCCGGTGCACATGGGTGCGGACGGTGAGGGGGCTGACGTAGAGCTTCCCGGCGATCTCCTCGTTGGAGTGGCCCTCGGCCACCCAGGCCATCACCTCGCGCTCGCGGGCGGTGAGCACGGCGAGGTCGGCGGGGGCGGCGAGGCGGGCGCCCTGCGCGGGCGAGGCCAGGAAGCGCGTGATGAGGGAGCGGGTGGCGAGCGGGGAGAGGAGGGACTCGCCGGCGGCGACCGTGCGGATGCCGTCGAGCAGCGCCTCGGCGGTGACGTCCTTGCCGAGGAACCCGCTCGCGCCGGCCCGCAGCGCCCCCGCGACGTACTCGTCGATCTCGAAGGTCGTCAGGATCAGGACCCGGGTCTCCGACAGCGCCGGGTCCGCGCACAGGGCCGTGGTGGCGGCGAGGCCGTCGGTGCCGGGCATGCGGATGTCCATCAGGACCAGGTCGGGACGGTGGCTGCGGGCGAGGTCGACCGCCTCCGCGCCGTCGGTGGCCTCGGCGACCACCTCCATGTCGTCGCAGGAGTCGATCAGGATCCGGAAGGTGGCCCGCAGCAGGGCCTGGTCGTCGGCGAGGAGCACGCGGATGGTCATGGGGTCCGTTCTCGGGGTGCCGGGGTGTCGGAGTAGAGGGGGAGCCGGGTGGTGACCTGGAAGCCGCCCTCGGGACGGTGTCCCGCCTGGAGGGCGCCGCCCACTGATCGTGCCCGCTCGCGCATGCCGATCAGACCGAAGCCCCGGCCCTCGGCGGTCGCGGAGGGCACGGCGGTGCCGTCGTCGGTGACGGTGATCGTCAGCCGGTCGCGGCCGAACCTGAGCCGCACCTGCGCCGTCCGCGCGCCCGCGTGCCGGGTGACGTTGGTCAGCGCCTCCTGCACGATGCGGTACGCCGTCAGATCCACCCCGGGCGACAGCGGCCGCGCCGTGCCCTCCAGGGCGACGCGCACGTCCAGTCCCGCCGAGGCGCAGGCCTCCGTCAGCTCGGGCAGCTGCCCGAGGCCGGGGCTGGGGGCGAGCGGCGCGTCGGCGTCGTCCGTGTGGCGCAGCAGCCCCACGGTGGCCTTCAGCTCGCGCAGCGCCGACGACGTCGTACCCGCGAGGTCGTCCAGGAGCCGCTGCACCTGGTCGGGATGGGTGCGCGCGAGGTGCGCCGCCGTGCCCGCCTGGGCGTTGGCCAGGGCCAGGTGGTGGGCGACCACGTCGTGCAGCTCGCGCGCGATACGCACCCGCTCCTCCACGACCCGGTGCCGTGCCTCCTCCTCCCGGCCGCGCTCCGCGTACTCGGCACGGGCCTGGACGGCGTCCACGTAGCGCCTCTGGAGCCGGACGAGACTGCCGGTGACGACCGGGAACAGCAGCCAGACCACGGGGCTGATCGTCTTCATCACCCAGGGGTGGGCGACGGGGTCCAGGAACAGCGCCGTCGGGACGATCAGGGCGAGAGCGGCGAGGAAGAAGCGGCGGGTGGTACGGCGGCCGGTGCTCACCGCAAGCCGGTACAGGGCGAGCAGCAACGGGCCCAGCAGCAACGGGGTGATCAGATGCCCCAGCGCGCCGGCGGCGGCCACGCAGCAGGTGGTCACCGCCACCGCCAGCCGCGGCCGGGTGCGCTGCCACAGCAGCAGCGTCCCGCAGGCCACGGCGCCGAGGGCGATCGTCCGGCCCGGGTCCGGCTGGGCGCGGTGCGGCATGCTGATCTCGCTGCCGAAGAGGAAGGCGGCGAACAGCAGTGCGGCCGCCATCGTGTCGACGGTTCGGGCGTGGACGTCCGCGATCCGCTGCCAGGGAATGATCATCGGCTTCTCCCGTCGGGCTGGTCCCAGGGTGGGCGGGGCCGCCCGGTACGGATCCGGGCGGCCCTTCCCCCGGAAATCGCCGGGGGAGCGGTCAGACAGGGGCCGCCTCCCGCTGCTGCGGCGCCGCCTCCCGGTTGAGGGACTCGCCCTCCACGTCGACGACGGGCAGCGCCCGGTCGAGCCACTTCGGCAGCCACCAGGCCGACCTGCCGAGCAGGGCGAGCACCGCGGGCACGAACGTCATGCGCACCACGAACGCGTCGAGCAGCACGGCCGCCGCGAGACCGAACCCGATCATCTTGATCAGGGCCTCGTCCGCGCCGACGAACCCGGAGAACACCGCGATCATGATCAGCGCGGCGGCCGCCACGACCCGGGCGCTGTGCCGGAACCCGGTCACCACCGCCTGCGCGGGGCCGTCCCCGTGGACGTACGCCTCCCGCGTCCGGGCGACCAGGAACACCTCGTAGTCCATGGCCAGTCCGAAGACGATGCCCACCAGGAAGATCGGCATCATGTTCATGATCGGGCCGGTCTCCTCGACGCCCAGCAGCGAGGCGCCGTGGCCCTGCTGGAACACCGCGACCACCGCGCCGAGGGCGGCGAGCACCGAGAGCAGGAAGCCGAGGGCGGCCTTGAGGGGCACCAGGACCGACCGGAAGACGATCAGCAGCAGGACGAACGCCAGGCCCACCACGACCATCAGGTACGGGACCAGCGCCGACTGGACCTTCTCGGAGACGTCGATGTTCACCGCGGTGGTGCCGGTGACCGAGAAGGTCGCCCCCGTACTGGAGTCGATGCCCGGGCGGTCGTCGCGGATGGCGTTGACCAGGTCCTGGGTCCGTTCGTCGCTGGGCCCGGTGGCCGGGGTCGCGGAGAACACCGCCGTGTCGCCCGCCGGGTTGAACCGGGCCGTGGAGACGGAGACCACGCCCTTCTCCCCGGCGATCTTCCCGGAGATCGTCGCGACCGCCGCCTTCGGGTCGCTCGCGCCCCTGGCGTCCACGACGATCGTCAACGGCCCGTTGAACCCGGGCCCGAATCCCTCCGCGAGCGCGTCGTAGGCGCGGCGCTCGGTGGTGGACGTCGACTTCTGGTCGTCGCCCGGCATACCGAGCTGGAGATCCCGGACCGGGAGCGCGAGGGCACCCAGGCCGATCACGCTCAGCAGCAGCACGGCCACCGGCCGGCGCAGCACGAAGCGGGCCCAGCGGCTGCCGCCGTTGTTCTCGCCGCCCTCCTCGAAGACGCCCCGGCGACGCGTGGCCCGCGACAGAACGGCGTTCGGCCAGCAGCCGAGCAGGGCGGGCACCAGCGTCAGCGAGATCAGCACGGCGACGGCCACCGCGCCCGCCGCCGCGAGTCCCATCTTCGTCAGCGTCGGTATGCCCACCACCGACAGCCCCGCCAGGGCGATCACCACGGTCAGACCGGCGAACACGACCGCCGAACCCGCGGTGCCCGTCGCGAACCCCACCGCCTCTCCCGGCCCGAGGCCCTTGGCGCGCTCCTCGCGGTAGCGGGAGACGACGAACATCGCGTAGTCGATGCCGACCGCGAGCCCCAGCATGGACGCCAGCGTGCCGGTGGACTCCGACAGCCCGAAGGTGCTCGCGAGGGCCAGCACCCCGGCCATGCCGATGCCGACGCCGATCACCGCGGTCAGCAGCGGCAGTCCGGCCGCGGCCAGCGAACCGAACGTGACCAGCAGCACCACCGCGGCGATGCCGACGCCGATCACCTCCCCGGCCGCCCCGGCCGCGGGCTGCTCGGCCAGCGCCGTACCGCCGACCTCCACCGTCAGACCCGACGCGCGCGCCTTGTCGATCGCCGTGCGCAGATGGCCCTTGGCGGTGTCGGTGAGGTCGTCGGCCTTCTCCTTGAAGGACACCGTCGAGTAGGCGGTGGAGCCGTCCGCGCTCACCGCCTTCACCTGGAACGGGTCCGCGGCACCCGACACCTGCGAGCCGTCCGCCGCCTCGGCCACGAACGTCTCGATCGCCGCCCGGTGTCCGGCGGCGGTGACCTTCTGCCCGTCGGGTGCCACGAACACGACCCGGGCGGACGCCCCCTCCGCGTTCGTCCCCGGGAAGCGCTGCTCCATCAGGTCGAACGCCTTCTGTGACTCGATCCCGGGCATGGAGCTGCCCGGGTCCTCGACGGCGGGCGCGGCCGCCGCCGCGGCGCCGGCACCGGCCAGCACCGCCACCCACAGCAGGATCGCGAGCCATCGTCGACGGAAGGCCAGCCGGCCCAGTCGAGAGAGAAATACGGCCATGGAACGGAGGTCTCCCCATCTGGTGTCGAGTACCGCCCCAGGGTCGCGGCGCGGCCGCCCCCGCGTCGTCGTTCGGCTGCCGACAATCCGCCGTAGTCGATCCGCAGTACGCCGCCCCGCCGCCGTCGTTCGCGAGAGGTACGGTCACCAGACGCACGGCAGCTCCACCTCGACCACCGTCGGCCCGCCCACGGGGCTCGTCACCCGCATGCTCCCGTCCAGCGCGGCCACCCGGCGCCGCATGCCCGTCAGCCCCGATCCGGCGCTCTCGTCTGCGCCCCCGCACCCTTCGTCCCGCACCCGCACGCTCAGTCCGGTCCGGGAGCGGGCAAGCAGCACTTCGGCCCGGTCGGACCCGCCGTACTTGGCCGCGTTGGTGAGGGCCTCGGCGACCACGAAGTAGGCGGCCGCCTCCACCGCCGCCGGCGCCCGCGGCCCGTCCTCCACCCCGTCCGCCCGGACGGCCACCCGCAGCCCGCTGCCGGCCCCCAGCGCCCGTACGGCCCCCACCAGGCCCCGGTCGGTGAGGATCGGCGGATGGATGCCGCGCACCAGGTGACGCAGTTCGGTCAGCGCCTCCTCGGCCTGGTCCTGCGCGTCGGAGAGCAGCTTGCGCGCGGCGTCCGGGTCGGCGGCGTACGCCCGCCCGGCCAGTCCGATCCGCATGGAGAGCGCCACCAGGCGGGCCTGGGCGCCGTCGTGCAGGTCGCGTTCGATACGGCGCAGTTCGGCGCCGTGCGCGGCCACCGCGTCCGCCCGGGTCGCGGTGAGCCGTTCGACCCGCTGCGCGAGCAGCGCCTCGGGGGAGGGCCGCAGCAGCGCGGCCGACCAGCCCGCCTCGACGTCGGCGAGCCGCACGATCAGCGGCAGGACGAGTGCCCGGCGGCCCAGCAGCCCGCACCACACCCCGTCCACGACGAGCCCCACCGGCCACAGCGGCAGCATCAGCACGGTCAGCCAGGCGTAGGCGTAGTGGGCGACCATCCAGCGCAGGTCGGTGAGCGTCCCGGGGTCCTTGACGGCCGTTCGCAGCCGCGCCCGCACCGGGCCGCTGAGCGGCAGGTACGCCTCGCGGATCTCCCCGCCCGTCCAGGACACCGTCAACCGCCGTTTGGCGCCGGCTATCCGGCGGATCAGCAGCACGGTCTCGGGCAGCAGCCAGATCCCGACCACCGCGACCGCGCCCGTGGCGGTGATCAGCAGGACGGTGATGAAGATGTACGTCCCGAAGGCCATGGCGGCGGCCAGCACGAGATGGACCGTGGCCCGAGCCGTCTGTCGCAGGGTCGCGCGCATGGAGTGCCGTTCCTGTCATGAGGAGGGGCGGAGGCGTGAAGACGTGAAGAGGGGAGCGGAGGCATGAAGCGGGGTGCGGACGCATGCAGCGGGGCCGGCGGTGTGAAAGGGGGGCGGCGCGGAACCGGCCGCCGGGGAGGCCCCGGCGGCCGGTCGCCGTGCTCAGTCGTCCAGGGTGACGACGACCTTCTCCGCCGCGCCCGGCGTCAGCGCCAGCTCGAACGCGCGGTCGGCCTCCGAGAACGGCACGCGGTGGCTGATCAGCTTGGCGAACCGCTCCTGGTGCTCGACCAGTTCGGGCGTGACCTCGAAGATCTCGGTCGGGTAGCCCTGGGAGGCGATCAGGGTGAGTTCGCTGCGGAGCATGCCGCCGAGATCGATCTCGGAACCCTTCTTCTGCACCGCCACCATCACCATCCTGGCGCCCCACTTGGCGGAGTTCACCACGGTGTTGAAGACGGCCGCCACCCCGGCCGCGTCGATGAAGACGTCCGTGCCCGGCCGGGGCTGGCCGAGGGCGTTGGCGCTCTGACCGTGCAGTTCGGTCAGCCGCGCGGCCACGTCCTCCTCGGCCGAGTTGATCACTGCGTCCGCACCCACGGCCAGCGCCTTCTCCAGCCGGGAGGGGATGACGTCGGCGACGACCACGTGCTCCACACCGCGCAGCTTCAGCCAGATGGCCGCGCCCAGACCGATCGGCCCGGCACCAAAGACGACCACCTTGTCCCCGGGCTTCGCCTCGGACCGGTTGACGGCGTGCCGGGACACCGCCATCGGTTCGTTGAGCGAGGCCACGTCGAAGGGGACGGTGTCGGGGAAGACGGCGACGCTCCGGCCGACCTCCGCGTTCTCGATCAGCAGGAACTCGCTCATCCCGCCGTACTTCCCGCCGCAGCCGATGATGCCGGTGGGCGCGTCCTGCGGGTTGACGACCACCCGGTCGCCGATGTTCAGACCCTCCACCTCGGACCCGAGCTCGACGATCTCACCGGCCGGCTCGTGGCCGAGCGCCACCGGGACCAGCTCGCCGCCCAGGTGGGCTCGGGCGGGCATGCCGCCCATGTGCAGGAACGTGACGTCGGTGCCGCAGATGCCGCAGGCGCGGATCCGGACGAGGGCGTCCTTGGGGCCGGGCACCGGCCGCTCGACGTCGACGGTCTCGATCTTGTCGACGCCGCCGGTCTGGACGGACTTCATCGTGCTCACGGGGAGACCTCTCTCGGGTTCGGGGTATCGGTTGTTCGGTTGTCGGCGGGACGGTCAGACGCCGAGAGTCTTCAGGACGGCGTCCGCCATGCCCTGCTCGCCGCGCTCGTTGGGGTGCACCGCGGCGGCCGGGGCGAGCGGCACGAGCGGCTCGATCCAGCGCACCTTCCGGTCGGCGCAGGCGTCCCGCCCGACCGAGGGGGAGTAGGTGTCGACGTAGCCGACGCCGGACTTCGCGGCGCGCTCGCGCAGCATCGTGTTCAGCTGCTGTTCCTTCTCGTGCAGATACGTGATGTCGCCCGCGGCGAGGCCCATCCCGCCGCCGCAGCCGGTGGTGTGCGGCGGCAGGATCGCCGGGTAGCCGACGACGTAGACGCGGGCCTTCGGAGCCCGCCGTCCGACCTCGGCCAGGGCCCGTGCCAGCCGCTCGTCCGCCGCACGGATCCGCTGTCGTATCTCGTCGGTGCCGCCGGAGACGTACCGGGCCCGGCAGGGTGCCTCCCCCGCGTCCCCGGTGGCGTCGGCGGTGCCGGCCTCGAGGCTCTTCAGCGCGAAGGTGAGCACACCGGACTTCACACAGGTCTTCACCAGCGAGGCGAAGCCGATGTCGTTGCCGCCCATGCCGAGGGTGACCAGACGGGTCCGGTCGTTCAGAGCCGTCAACTGCGCGGGGTTGGTGCCGTGGTCCGTGGACTGCGGCGACGCGAGGTCGTCGAGGGTCGCGCCGCTGCAGCTGACGTCGTGGAAGTCACCGGCGGGCAGATCCAGCCGCCGGGCCACCAGGTTCGGGTAGTTGTGGTCGGAGCGGTCGCAGCCCGCGGGGGTGCCGCTCCCGTCCGGTATGCCGGGTCCGGCGGTGTAGGAGTCGCCCAGCGCGACGTAGGGGCCGCGCGGCGGGGCCGGGTCGGTCACGTCGTCGTGCCGGCTGATCACCATCGCGGTGGTGAGCACGCCGCAGGCGAGCGCCCCGGCCAGCGCGGCTCGTACGGGGGTCTTCATGGAAGGGGTCCTGTCTGTCGTCCCGGGTGCTCCACGCCAGGGGAGGGGCTCGGTCGAGGGAGGGCGGCCGGGGCGGCCGAGCAGGCGCGCAGGGGGGTGATGTGTCCAGGGGCCCGGCGCCGGCCGGGGGAGAGGGCCGGCGGCCGGGCCCGTGGACCGCGCCGATCACCGTCCCCACGGATTCGGCGCGAGGGAGCCGCCTCCGCTCAAGGCGACTCCGGTCGGTGCGGTCGCCCTGCGCGTGTCGCGGGAGGGCGGCCGGGTGTTCAGCTGTGGTGCTGCTCGGGGTCTGACACGGGAGGAACTCCAGTGGTCGAGGGGTGGCGGTCGGGGCTGTCCGTGGGGCCGGAGAGCGACCCGCCACCGGATTGCTTGAGTTAGGCAAACACATCTGGATTACTTGAGTCAAGCAAACGCAGAGAATTACTTGAGTTAGGCAAGCAGAAAGGTAGGGTGAGACCATGTCCCCCTCACCGCCCGCAGTGCCCCCCGCCTCGCCCGCCGCGGTCGAGATCGAACAGGCACTCACCCGCGTCGCCTACCTGAGCGTCCGTGCCCGCCAGCACGACCGACTGGTCGCCATGGCGGGCGTACCGCTCGACCGGGCCTCCGTCTCGATGCTGCGCCGGATCGCCGAGCACGACCCCCTGCGGCCGGGGGAGCTCGCCCAGGTGCTCGCCGTGCAGGCCTCCCACGTCACCCGCCAGGTGCAGCGGCTCCAGCAGGCCGGCTACGTCACCCGGGTCCCGGACCCGGACGACCCCCGCGCCCGGCGCATCCGCCTCACCCCGCGCGGCGAGGACGCCGTGGCCCGGCTGGGGGACGCGGGCGCGCGCGGCATGCAGATGGTCCTCGCCGACTGGTCGCCGGCCGAAGTGCGCCTGCTGGCCCGGCTGGTCGGCCGTCTGGCGGCGGTCCTCGCGTCGGAACCGGCGGACGGGGCGGTCGAGGCCGCCCGTTCCGCCGGCCGCATCACCCCTCTGAAGGAAGGGCACGGCTCCCATGCGGGCACCACGAAACCCGCGGCGTGACTCGCGGCAGGGCGGCGACACCACGCGCCCCGAGCGCGACGCCGCCGGACCGTTAACCCGCCCGAGCGCCCCACGGACGGTCTACGGCATGCATGACGGCACCCCCACCGAGAAACCGTCGCTCGCCCGTGGCGCCGGCCAGCGCGTCCTGGTCGTCGCCGGGGAACCCGACGTGGCCGAACTGCTCGCCACCACACTGGAGCTGGCCGGCTACCGGGTCGCCCTCGCGGGCACCGCCGGCGAGGCGCTGGCCCGGCTCGGCGCCCACGGCTTCGACCTGCTGGTCGTCGACACGAGCCTGCCCGACCTGGTCGGCATCGCCCGCGAGGGGCGTCCGGTGATCGCCCACCGGCCCCCGGTCCTCTACCTCACCCCGTACGACTCCCTCGGCAGCCTGCTGCCGGAACTCGGCCTGGGGAAGAAGGACTACGTCACCAAACCGTTCCGGGTGGCCGAGGTGCTGGCCCGGATGCAGGTGCTCCTGCGCGGCAGCACCCCCGGCCGCCCCGACCACTCCCCGCGCTACGGCGACCTGCTCCTCGACGACACGCTCTGCCGGGCCCGGCGCGGCGCCCGCGGCCTCGATCTCACCCCCGCCGAGTACCGCCTGCTGCGCCACCTCCTGGTCAACGCGCACCGCGTGCTGTCCAAGGAGCAGATCAGCCGGTACGTCTGGGGCGACTTCCGCGGGGACAACGCGATCGAGCAACTCGTCTCCCGCCTGCGGCGCAAGGTGGACCGTGACGCCCCGCGGCTGATCCACACGCGCCGGGGATTCGGGTACTGGCTGGGAACGACGGACGGCGAGGGCTGACGTTGACGGGGCACCGGGAGCCTGCGCGATCCCCGGCTCCTCATGTGATCCAGACCACGTCAGCTTTCTGTCAGGAAACTGACCGGAACGTGTCAGCCCTCTCTGTTTGCATGCGCCCGTCGAGGCCTCGACCCCCTTTCCCCCCACGACCCAGGAGAGCCATGGCCGACATGCTGACCGGACCGGTGCCGCAGGCCCCGGACGCGGTCCCCGAGTTCCCGATGCCGAGGGCGGCGCGCTGTCCGTTCGATCCGCCGCCCGCCCTGAAGGAGCTTCAGGAGCGGGCGCCGCTGTCGAAGGTCCGCCTCTGGGACGGCAGTGAACCCTGGCTCGTGACCCGCCACGCCGATCAGCGGGCCCTCCTCGGCGACCCCCGGATCAGTGCGGACACCGACACCCCCGGCTATCCGCCCAAGGCCGAGGGGGAGGGCACCGACACCAAGTTCGGCTTCATCATGCTGGACGACCCGGAGCACGCCCGGCTGCGCCGGATGGTGACGGCGCCCTTCGCCATCAAGAAGGTGGAGGCCCTGCGCCCCACCGTGCAGAAGATCGTGGACGGCCTCGTCGACGATCTGCTGGCCGGCCCCAAGCCGGTGGATCTGGTGGAGGCGTTCGCGCTCCCCATCCCCTCCCTGGTGATCTGCGAACTGCTCGGCGTGCCCTACGACGACCACGCGTTCTTCCAGGACAACACCAGGACGATGGTCCACCGGGACGCCACCCCCGAGCAGCGCGCGGCGGCGTCCCGGGAGATCGCCGTCTACCTCGGCGGGCTCATCGGCAAGCGGCTCGCCGATCCGCAGGACGACCTGCTGTCGAGCATCGCCGGACGGGTCCGCGCCGGTGAGATCGACCACCAGCAGGCGACCGAGATGGCGCTGCTGCTGCTCTTCGCCGGTCACGAGACCACCGCGAACATGATCGCGCTGGGCACGCTCGCCCTGCTGCGGAACCCCGACCAGCTGGCTCTCCTGCGGGACACCGACGACCCCGGGCTCGTCGTGTCCGCCGTCGAGGAGCTGCTGCGCTACCTGAACATCACCCACCTCGGACGGCGCCGCGCGGTCACCGAGGACATCGAGATCGCTGGACAGGTGCTCAAGGCGGGCGACGGCGTGATCATGGCCAACGAGATCGCCAACCGCGACCCCGAGGTCTTCCCCGATCCCGACCGGCTCGACCTCACCCGTGACGCCCGTCGCCATGTCGCGTTCAGCTTCGGCGTCCACCAGTGCCTCGGCCAGCCGCTGGCCCGCATGGAACTGCAAGTGGTCTACGGAACTCTCTACAGGCGGATTCCGGACCTGAGGCTGGCCGGCGCGTTCGAGGACGTCCGTTTCAAGCACGACGCCTTCATCTACGGCGTCCACTCCCTGCCCGTGACCTGGTGAATGTGAAGAAGGAGAATTCCATGACCTCTCCCAAGGTGGAGCTGGAAGCCGACAAGTGCGTCGCCTCGGGACAGTGCGTGGTCGCCGCCATGCAGGTCTTCGACCAGGACGACGACGGCATCGCGGTCCTGCTCGAGGAGCACCCCGCGCCCGAACACCTCGACGACGTACGCGAGGCCGTCGCAGTCTGTCCGGCCGCCGCGATCCGACTGGTCGAGCAGTGAACCGGATCGTGGTCGTCGGGGCCTCGGCCGCCGGACTCGCGGCGGCCGAGACCCTCCGCCGCGAGGGCTACGACGGCACTCTCACCCTCGTGGGCGACGAACCGCACCTGCCCTACGACCGACCGCCGCTGTCCAAGCAGTTCCTCGCCGCCGAGTGGGACGAGGACCGGCTGTGGCTGCGCCGCACCGAGGACCTCACCGCCCTCGGTCTGGACCTGCGGCTCGGCGCCGCCGCGTCCGGCCTGGACGTGGCGGGGCGCCGGGTGCGGCTGGCCGACGGCTCCGAGGTGCCGTACGACGGGCTGGTGCTGGCCACCGGGGTGCGCCCGCGCCGGCTGCCGGGCGAGGGGGCGCACGTGCTGCGCACCCTGGAGGACGCCCTCACCCTGCGCGAACGGCTGGAGCCGGGCCGGCATCTGGTCGTCGTCGGCGCGGGCTTCCTGGGCGCGGAGGCGGCGGCCGTGGCCTGGCGGCTGGGCGCCAGGGTCACCCTTCTGGAGCCGGCGGCCGTACCGCTGGCCCACGCCGTCGGCGAGGACGTCGGACGGGTGCTGTCCGAGGCCCACCGGGACCGGGGGGTGAACCTGCGCTGCGGGGTCTCCGTCACCGAGGTGACCGAGGACGGCGTACGGCTCGCGGACGGTGAGGTCGTCGAGGCGGACGAGGTGCTCGTCGCGGTCGGTTCGGTGCCCAACACCGACTGGCTGGCCGGCAGCGGACTGATGACCGGCGACGGCGTGGTCTGCGACGAGTACCTGGAGGCCGCGCGGGGCGTGTACGCCGCCGGGGACGTGGCCCGCTGGTACAACCCGCTGTTCGGCACGGCGATGCGGATCGAGCACCGTACCAACGCGGCCGAGCAGGGTATGGCCGCCGCGCGCAACCTGCTTGCGGCCCCCGAGGCGCGCAAGCCGTTCGCGCCGGTGCCGTATTTCTGGTCGGACCAGTACGACATGAAGATCCAGGCGTACGGGTTCCTGCGCGGCCATGACGAGGTGGCCGTCGTCGAGGGTGCGCTCGCCGAACGCCGGTTCGTGGCCGCGTACCGCGCCGGAGACCGGGTGAGCGGTGCCCTCGCGGTCGGGATGCCGCCGAAGGCGATCCGGCTGTGGCGGCAGGCGATCGCGGCCGGCGCGGCCTGGGGCGAGAGCGTCGGCGTCCCGGCATAGGGCGGGGCGAAGGGGGGTGAAGGGGGGGAGGGGTCCCGGCGGGCGGTGCGAGCCTGCCGGGGCCCCTCTCGCCGTGTCGGGCACATGAGCGGGTATGGGCGGCGGCGTAGCAGCCCCGTACCGCAGGAGCGGCTGCCGGGCATCGTCTCCGGGCAGGAGTTGCGGTAAACACACGCAGTAAATTACTTGAGTTACGCAACAAGATGGTAAAGTGGGTCGCATGTCCACCGAACCGCTCCCTCTGCCCGCCACCGCCTCCCCGGAAGTGATCGAGATCGAGCGCGCGCTCACCCGCATCACCTATCTGAGCACCCGCGCCCGTCAGCACGACCGGCTGATGGCGATGGCCGGCGTACCCCTCGACCGCGCCGCCGTGGCGCTGCTGCGCCAGGTCGCCGACTCCGAACCGCTCCGGCCGGGGGAGTTGGCCCAGCGGCTGGGCGTGGAGGCCTCCCATGTGACCCGGACCGTGCAGCAGCTGCAGAAGTCCGGCTACGTCACCCGGGTTCCCGACCCCGAGGACGGCCGCGCCCAGCGCATCCAGCTCACCGACGCCGGCCGCGCGGCCATCGACCGGGTCAGGGACGCGGGCGCCCGCGGTATGCAGCTCGCCCTGTCCGGCTGGGCCCCCGAGGAGCTGGGCCAGCTCGCCACGCTGTTCCACCGCATGGTCGACGACTTCCTCTCCCACGCCGTCGACGAGGAGACCGAGCAGCCGAGCGTCACCGCCTGAGTCACCCCCGCGGGCGGGGGAGTCGGGCGGGTGCCGGGACGCCGACCCCGCCTCCGGACGTCCGGCTACCGTCCAGTAATCTCGGGTGCCAGGACATCAGAGGAGGAACCTTGTCCCGGTCCGAGCGCTCACCCCTGCTGCTGGCCGGCCTGCTGGCCGCCGCGGGAGTGACCCACTTCGCCGTCCCGCGCCCCTACGACGCGACCATCCCGCGCGCCCTGCCCGGCTCCCCCAGGGCCTGGACGTACGGCAGCGGCGTCGCCGAGCTGGTGCTCGCGGCCGGCGTCGCGCATCCCCGGACCCGGAAGGCGGCGGCGCTGGCCACCGCCGTGTTCTTCGCCGGCGTCTTCCCCGCCAACGTCAAGATGGCGCTGGACCGGCGTGACCGTCCCACCCCCCTCAAGGCCGCCGCGTTCGGCCGGCTGCCCCTGCAGGTACCCCTCGTGCTGTGGGCCCGCAGTGTCGCGAACGGCACGGAAGGACGGTCATGACGAAGACGCTGGAGACCGGCGACAAGGTCGAGGACTTCTCGCTCCCGGACGAGACCGGCACGCAGCGCAGCCTGACGGAACTGCTCGCCGACGGCCCCGTCGTCCTCTTCTTCTACCCCGCAGCGCTCAGCCCCGGCTGCACCGCCGAGGCCTGCCACTTCCGCGACCTCGCCGCCGAGTTCGCCGCGGCCGGGGCCCGGCCCGTCGGCATCAGCGGGGACTCCGTCGACCGCCAGCAGGAGTTCGCCGGACGCCACACCCTCGGCATGACCCTGCTCTCCGACACCGACGGCACCGTGCGGGAACGATTCGGCGTCAAGCGGGGCGTCTCCCTGATGCCCACCAAACGCGCCACCTTCGTCATCGCCCAGGACCGCACGGTCCTGGAGGTCGTCCGCAGCGAGCTGCGCATGAACACTCACGCCGACCGCGCCCTGGAGGCACTGCGCGCCCACCGCGCCTGAGCACCGCGGCGCCCCTCGCTCCACGACCGGCCCACCGCGGTTGATGCACCGGGCCAAAGGGACCATTCTGGACGACATGGAGCATGTCGTCGCTGCGGCGGTCATCGATGCCCGGGGCATCGTGACGGGCTGGAGCGAGGGTGCCCGTCTGCTGACGGGCCATCCGGCGGACGAGGCCGTGGGGCGGGAGGCGGCCGAACTGCTCGTCGAGGACCTCTCGCCGCTGCCCGCCGGAGCGTGGGCCCGCCCCGTCGTCGTACGCCATCGCGACGGCCACCCCGTCACCCTCGCCGTCACCGCCTGCCCGGTGCTCGGCGCCGACGGGGAAACCACGGGCTGGACCCTCACCGCGCAGCGGCCCCCCACCCCGGAACCGACCCTCGCCGGGCGCGCCTTCCAGCAGGCGTCCATGTCGATGTCCGTCTTCGACCCCCGCCAGCGCTATCTGCGGCTGAACGACGTCGCCTGCAAGGTCATGGGTGTCTCCGAGGACGTCCTGCTCGGCCGCCACTTCCCCCAGACCGTCGAGGACGCCGAGCACAGCCGGGGCTTCAACCGGCACCTGCGCCAGGTCGCCGAGACCGGCCGCCCGGTCCGCTACGAGAGCTGGACCGGCGCCCCCTCCCTCAACCGGGAGCACGCCTGGAGCATCGAGATGTGGCCCGTGCGGGAGGACTCCGGCGAAGTGGGCGGAGTCGCCCTGGCGGCCTTCGACAGCACCGCGCAGTACCTGGCCCGCCAGCGCCTGGCCCTGCTCAACGAGGCGGCGGCCTCCATCGGTACCACCCTCGACGTGGTGCGCACCGCCGAGGAGGTCGTCGAACTGCTGGTGCCGCACTTCGCCGACTTCGTCAGCGTGGACCTCCTCGAATGGGTTCTCGGCCCGGACGAGCCGCCCCCGGTGCCCGACGGCGAGATCGTGCTGCGCCGCGTCGCCCACGGCTCGGCCCACGAGGGCACCCCCGAGGCGGCCGTCCGCCTGGGCGACACCGACACCCATCCGCCGTACAGCGCGCCCGCGCGCGCCCTGCACCAGAGCAGGGCCGTCCTCAGCCAGGCCGGCGAGCCCGACTTCATGCGCTGGCTCGCCGAGCGCAACGCCCGCGCTCCCGAAGGCCGCCGCTACCGGCGCGGCGTCCACTCGATGATCTCGGTGCCGCTGCGCGCCCGGGGCACCACCCTCGGCGTCCTGGTCGGCGTCCGCATCGCCCACCCCGACGACTACGAGGGCGACGACGCCGTCTTCGCCGAGGAACTCGCCAGCCGGGCCGCCGTCTGCATCGACAACGCCCGCCGCTTCGCCCGCGAACGCACCACCGCGCTCGCCCTGCAGCACAGCCTCCTGCCGCGCGGCCTGCCCGGACAGGCCGCCGTCGAGATCGCCCACCGCTATCTGCCCAGCGGCTCCACGGCCGGTATCGGCGGCGACTGGTTCGACGTGATCCCGCTCTCCGGCAGCCGTGTCGCCCTCGTCGTGGGAGACGTCGTCGGGCACGGCATCCCGTCCTCGGCGACCATGGGGCGCCTGTGCATGGCCGTGCGCACCCTCGCCGACGTGGACCTGCCGCCCGACGAACTCCTCACCCACCTCGACGACCTCGTCACCCATCTGGCGGCCTACGACGACGGCGCCGACGAGGTCGCGGAGCTCGGCGCGACCTGTCTGTACGCGGTCTACGACCCGGTCAGCCGGCATCTCACCCTCGCCGCGGCCGGCCATCCCGCGCCCGCCGTCGTCCTGCCCGACGGCCGCGCGGAACTGGTCAGCATGGCCCCCGGACCGCCGCTCGGCGTCGGCGGACTGCCCTTCGAGGCGGTCGAGCTGGAACTGCCCGAGGGCGCGGTCGTCGCGCTCTACACCGACGGTCTGATCGAGGACCGCGACCGGGACGTCGACCGTTCGACCAGCGAACTGTGCAGCGCCCTGACCGCCCCGGCCACCAGCCTGGACGCCCTGTGCGACAGCGTGCTCAAAGCCGTGCTGCCGGAGGAGCCCGGCGACGACGTCGCCCTCCTGCTCGCCCGCACCCGCGCGCTCGGCGCGGACCGCGTCGCCGCCTGGGACGTCGATCCGGACCCCGCCCGGGTGGCCGCCACCCGCCAGGCCGCCTCCGAGCAACTCACCGTGTGGGGGCTCGAGGAGGCGGCCTTCGTCACCGAACTCGTCGTCAGCGAACTGGTCACCAACGCCATCCGCTACGGCGAACCCCCCATCCGGCTCCGGCTGATCCGCGACCGCACCCTGATCTGCGAGGTCTCCGACGGCAGTTCCACCTCTCCGCACCTGCGCCGCGCCCATGCCTTCGACGAGGGCGGGCGCGGCCTGCTGCTCGTCGCGCAGCTCACCCAGCGCTGGGGCAGTCGGCAGACGGACCGGGGCAAGACGATCTGGGCGGAGCAGAGCCTCGAGCCACAGTGGTGAACTACTCGAACGGGCAGCCCGGGTTCGGGGCGTCCTCCGCGAAGGGCGAGCCGTGCGGCAGCACGTACAGCGCCTCCAGGACGAGCGGCGTACTGCCCAGGTTGCGGCCGATGTGCACGTACGACGGCCCGTACGGCTCCTGGATCACGCCGCCCTTCCGATAGACGCCGTCGGAGGCGCAGGTCGAGTCGAAATGGGTGAGCGTGCCCTCCTTCACGACGGCGTACACCGGCCCGTCGTGGTAGTGCCAGCCGGTGGCCTGACCGGGCGGGACGGTGATCTCCCGGAGGGTGTAGTCGGTGTCCCCGACGGTCTTCTGGGCGATCAGCCGGGCGGTGACCCCGGGCCCGCCCGGGGTGGCGTGCGCGGCGGCCGGCCCGACGCACACGACCGCGACCACGCCGGCCACACCTGCCCGCAGTGACGTACGCATACGGGAACCTCCTGCAGACGACGACGTATCGCCTGTGAACATAGAGGCGCGCAAGGGCAGTTGGGGTCGCCTTCCGGACTCCGGGGTCGCCGCCGCGGCGCACGGCCGCCGCTCACCGCGGGGTGGCTCAGAACTCCTCGTGGACCTCCGGGTCCCCGCCCAGCCGCTGGTGCGCCCGGTCGGCGATCGCCGCCATCTGCGCCGGGCCGAGCTCGAAACCGAAGACGTCCAGGTTGGCGCGCTGCCGGCCGGGGTCGGACGACTTCGGGATGGGGACCGCGCCGAGCTGCAGATGCCAGCGCAGTACGACCTGGCCGGGGGTGACGCCGAGGGCCTCGGCGACGGAGACCACCGTCGGGTCGTGGAGCAGGGCGGAGCCGCGGCCCAGGGGGCTCCAGCTCTCCGTGACGATGCCCTTCGCCTCGTGGAAGGCGCGCAGCTCGTCCTGCGGGAACAGCGGGTGAAGCTCGATCTGGTTGACCGACGGCAGGACCCCGGTCTCCTTCTCCAGCCGCTCGATGTGCCCGGGTGTGAAGTTCGAGACGCCGATCGAGCGCACCAGTCCCTCCTCCCGGAGCTTGATCATCGCCCGCCAGGAGTCCACGTACCTGCCGACCCGGGGGAGCGGCCAGTGGATCAGGTACAGGTCGACGTGGTCGAGCCCGAGGCGCGCACGGGACTCCTCGAAGGAGGCGAGGGTCTCCTCGTAGCCGTGGTGGCGGCCGGGCAGCTTGGTGGTGACCACGATCTCCTCACGGGGCACCCCGCCGCGCGCCACCCCGCGGCCGACCCCGCTCTCGTTGCGGTAGTTCGTGGCCGTGTCGATCAGCCGGTAGCCGAGGCCCAGCGCCCCGGCCACCGCCTCCTCCGCCTGTGCGTCGTCCATCGGCCAGGTGCCCAGGCCGAGGCCCGGGAGCCGTGTGCCGTCGTTGAGCGTGTGGACCGGGATGCTGCTCACTGTCCGACCTTCCCTCGACTGTCTCGTCCCTCCAGCCTCAGGGACAGGAGGCGGACCGATCAAGCCGAGCCCCGTCGGCCCGCCGCCTTCCGAGGCGCTGTCGCCAGGGCGCCGACACGATGACACGATCTTCGTGCAGCCGTACCCACGAGCAGCGGAGCGGAGCGGGCATGACGACGGACTTCGACAGCCAGGCGAGCCGGGTGGCCGAGGAGGCGGGGGTGGAGGTGAGGCCGGTCGCCGGGCACATCGGCGCCGAGATCGGGGGCGTCGACCTGGCCGGGGGCCTCGACGACGCCCAGGTCGCGGCGGTCAGGGCCGCCGTGCTCCGCTGGAAGGTGGTGTTCTTCCGCGGTCAGCGCCTCGACCACGCCGGACATGTGGCGTTCGCCCGCCGGTTCGGCGAGCCGGTCGTGCTCCGCAAGCGGGGGAGCGCCTCGCCGCCGGACTTCCCGGAGATCGAGACCACTGCCGACCGGCTGGAACTGGGCGGGAAGTTCGGCATGGAGCACGAGGAGTGGCTCCGGCGTCGCCGGCACACCCTGCTGCGCGGCTGGCACTGCGACCACGGCGCCCGTGTCGACCCGCCGGCCGCGACCGTCCTGCGCGCCGAGACCGTCCCGCCGTACGGCGGCGACACGACCTGGTCCAACCTGGCGGCCGCGTACGCCGGACTGTCCGCGCCCCTGCGGCGCTTCGTCGACGGACTGCGCGCCGAGCACCGGCTCGGGGTCGGCTACCAGCCCCGCCCCGGCGACGACGCCTACGTCCGCCACCTCCTCGACCACCAGGTCGCCTCCGTGCACCCTGTCGTGCGGGTCCATCCCGAGACGGGTGAGCGGGTGCTGTACGTCAACGGCTACTACGTCGAGCAGATCACCGATCTGTCGCGCGCGGAGAGCGCGGCGATCCTGGAGATGCTCCTCGCGGAGGCGACCCGCCCCGAGTACACGGTCCGCTTCCGCTGGGAGCCCGGCAGCGTGGCCTTCTGGGACAACCGGGCCACGATCCACCTCGCCCCGAGCGACAACGCCCACCTCGGTTTCCCGCGCACCATGCACCGCGTGATGCTCACCGGCGAGGTGCCCGTCGGGGTGGACGGCAGGCCGTCGGAGCCGGTGACGGGGACCGAGCCCGGCCGCTGGTGACGTCAGGCGACGGCCGGTCGCCAGCCCAGGGCGGGGCCCAGCTTCGCCGCCATGTCGGTGAGGATCTGCACATAGTCCCCGTGCTCGAAGGTGAACGGCAGCGCGAAGGCGACCTCGTCGATCTCCCGGAACGCGGCGTGCCGGGACAGCTGCCCGGCGATCTCCTCGGACGTGCCGACCAGGTCCGGCGCGAACAGCAACCGCGCCGGACCCTGCGGGGACGTCGTGCGGGTGAGCCGCCTCGCGACGAACTCCTCGTACTTCGCGCGCTGTTCGGGCGAGGCGGAGTCGGTGGGGATGACGACGAGCCCCTGCGAGACGCGGGCGGCCTCGCCGTCGGGGTGGGCGGCGCGGAAGGCGCGGATGTGGGACAGCTGGATCTCGGCGAAGTCCCTTGTGTCGTCCGGGCCTTCGGCCTTGACGACACTGCTGCTGAGGAAGTTCATGCCGTGCTCGCCCGCCCACCGGGCCGAGCCCAGGCTGCCCCCGCCGTACCAGAGCCGGCGGCCCAGACCGGGGGAGTGCGGCTGCACCCGGTCGGAGAACACCTCGAAGCCCACGGCCCCGCTGAAGTCGGAGGCCGGTTTGCCGCGCACCAGGTCCAGCAGGCGTCGTACCCGCTCGTAGCTGAAGTCCTCGGTGTCGGCCGTGTCCGGGTACAGCGCCTCCCTGACCTGGTCGTAGTGCATCGGCGGGCCCACACTCACCCCCGGGTTGAGCCGTCCGCCGGACAGGACGTCGACGGTGGCCAGGTCCTCCGCCAGCCGCAGCGGGTTCTCCCAGCCCAGCGGGATCACCGCGGTGCCCAGCTCGATCCGGCGGGTGCGCTGCGAGGCGGCCGCGAGGACCGCCACGGGGGAGGAGATGCCGTACTGCAGATGGCGGTGGCGCACCCACGCGCTGTCGAAGCCGAGCCGCTCGCCCAGCTCGATGATCTCCAGCGTGGTCTCGTGTCCCCGGGCCGGGTCGTCCCCGTCGAACAGCCCGATGGTGAGGAAGCCCAGTTTGCGCAAGGGGCGTGCGGTCGGTGACACGATGCCTCCACGTGATGACGGTCCTTCGCCCATTTTGGCAGGCCGCCTCAGGTCAGCGGGATCGTGACCTCGTCCTCGACCGGCGGGTTCAGCTCCTGGGCGAGGTTGCCGGTGGCCGCGAAGCAGCGCAGGCGCACGGCCTGCGGGGTGACGTCCAGCCGCAGGAAGGACTTGAAGAACGGCGGGCTGTACGTCGCGGAGCCGGGCGAGAACAACTGCGTGTAGATCTTGCGCACCGGAAGCCGGAAACGTTTCCGCTGCTCGGGCCGGCGCCCCGTGCCCAGCAGGCCGGCCACCAGCCGGATCCGCCGGGTGACCTTGACGTCCGGTCCCGGGACACGGGTGGGCGGGATGCCGAGCCGCTCGGCGACGACCGCCTGGCCCTCCGCCTCGCTGAGGGCGAAGAAGCGGCGCAGCCGCAGCCGGCGGCCGTAGAGCCTGCTGTAGAAGGCGAGGGAGTCGCCGCGCAGCGGGTAGCAGCGGAAGTCCCGCTCGGTGACGCCGGCGACGGAGACCCGCGGGATGGTGTGCGTGGCGTGCATGAAGGCGCCGCCGCCGCCCGAGACGACGTACTGCAGGGTGCGGCCGTCCGCCAACCGCACCGGATATCGCTGGTAGTTGTGGATGTCGCCGCCGATCGCCGCCACGTAGTGGTGCTCGGGCGCGGTCACTATGTCGTCGACGGTGCCGCCCCCGTCGATGGGGCACGGGTGGTGCTCGCCGTCGACGTAGAGGGGTGATCCGGTGACGAGGATCTTCGGCCGCGGGCCCCGGGAGACCTCGCGCAGCCAGGCGCCCTGTTCGGCGTCGAGGGTGCCCAGCAGGCCGGTGTCTATGCCGATGATCCGCAGCGGTCCGGCGTCGACCGCCCAGTACGGCCCGGGCTGCACGGCCTGCCGGTCCGGCGCGTCCCGGGACTTCCTCGCCTCGGCGAGGCGTCCGCCGTCCCGCGGGCCCGGCCGGTGCCACAGCAGGGAGCGCAGCCAGGCGCGGGTGAGCGGGCGGGGCGCGGGCTCGGCGGGCAGCGGCGGGGCGTCGCCGCAGAACACCCGCATGAAGCCGCCGAGGTCCTCGTACCAGTCGTGGTTGCCGGGTATCGCGTAGATGGGGGCCGGGTAGTCCTGGTACGGCCGGAAGAACTTGGTGCCGTAGTCGTCGGTGCTGCCGACCGGGTAGATGACGTCGCTGGCCAGGACGGCGAAGGACGTTCCCTGACCGACCTTCAGAAAGCCCGGCAGGACGGCGTACTGGGGGTCGTCGCCCTCACCGGTGTCGCCGATGAGCATGAAGGAGAAGGTGTCCGGGTCGGTTCGCCGGATCACCTTGTCGGCGGGTGCGCCGGCCGCCTCCCGCTGGGCCACCCACCGGCTGCGGGTACGGCCCGTGGGGTCCCCGAACCAGGAGGCCAGCACGCCGTTGCGGGCGGCCCACAGCATCCGGGGATCGAGCCAGGAGATCTTCTCGACCCGGCTCGGCATCAACTTCCGGTAGGCGCCCGGTTCGTTGTCGCCCCAGCCGGCGCCCTGCGCGGTATCACGTGAGGAGTCAGACACGGCTGCACCGTAGCAATGATCCAAGAGCTTCCCGGACCGTCGTCCGAGATGGCGTGTGCCTTCACACGTGCACAGGTCGTCCACATTTCCGGGGAAGGGGCGGCTCGTGCCGGCCCCGGCACCGAGGGATAACCCTTGAAGTGCCCTCCTATGGCTGACATGTCATTGTCAAGCCTGTCATTCTCCCACCCAACTGCCGCACGCCAGCGGCACGTTGCCTTCACCTGTAAACGGCCCCGCACGACTCAGCTCGTCCCGGACAGCACACCCGTCTGCCCGGTCTGTCACCGGCCGTACCCCGCGGCCGCCGCAGTAGGAGAACGAGTGAGACCCAACCCCCGCAAGCGGACCGCGGTCGGAGCGGCCCTGCTCTCCACCGCCGCCCTTCTGGCCCTCGGCGTCCAGTCGGTTCCGGCGACCGCGTTGCCCGCGTCCCCCCACCCCAGCCCCCTGCGCACGGGCAGCCTGCCCGCCGACCTGACGCCCGCTCAGCGCACGACGCTGATCAAGGGCGCCGAGGCCAGGACGACGCAGACGGCCGAGTCCCTGGGCCTGGGCGCCCAGGAGAAACTGGTCGTCAAGGACGTCGTGAAGGACAACGACGGCACCGTGCACACCCGCTACGAGCGCACCTACGCGGGCCTGCCCGTCCTGGGCGGCGACCTCGTCGTGCACACGCCCCCGGCCTCGCTGGCCGCCGGCACGGTGAGCACGACCTTCAACAACAACCGCCGTACCGTCTCGGTGAAGTCCACGACCGCCACGTACGGCAAGGCGGCTGCCGAGACCAAGGCCCTGAAGGCCGCGAAGGCGCTCGACGCGAAGGACCCCGCCGCCAAGAGCCCCCGCAAGGTGATCTGGGCCGGCGAGGGCACTCCGAAGCTCGCCTGGGAGACCGTCGTCACCGGTCTGCAGGACGACGGCACGCCGAGCAAGCTGCACGTCATCACCGACGCCAACACCGGTGCCGAGCTCTCCCGGTACCAGGGCGTCGAGACCAGCACCGGCAACAGCCAGTACAGCGGCACCGTCAACCTCTCCACCACGCTGTCGGGGTCGACGTACCAGCTGTACGACACCACGCGCGGCGGCCACAAGACGTACACCCTCAGCAACGGCACCTCCGGCACCGGCACCCTGATGACCGACACGGACGACGTGTGGGGCACCGGCTCCGGCTCCAACACCCAGACCGCCGGCGTGGACGCCGCCTACGGCGCCCAGACGACCTGGGACTTCTACAAGAACACCTTCGGCCGCAGCGGCATCAAGAACGACGGCGTCGCCGCCTACTCCCGCGTGCACTACAGCACCGCGTACGTCAACGCGTTCTGGGACGACGACTGCTTCTGCATGACCTACGGCGACGGCGAGAGCAGCACCCACGCCCTCACCTCGCTGGATGTCGCGGGCCACGAGATGAGCCACGGCGTCACCTCCAACACCGCGGGCCTGAACTACACCGGTGAGTCGGGCGGTCTGAACGAGGCCACCTCCGACATCTTCGGCACCGGTGTGGAGTTCTACGCGGCCAACTCCTCCGACGTCGGTGACTACCTCATCGGCGAGAAGATCGACATCAACGGCGACGGCACCCCGCTGCGCTACATGGACAAGCCCAGCAAGGACGGCTCGTCCGCGGACAGCTGGTACTCCGGCGTCGGCAACCTCGACGTGCACTACTCCTCGGGCCCGGCGAACCACATGTTCTACCTGCTCTCCGAGGGCAGCGGCACCAAGACGATCAACGGCGTCACCTACACCAGCACGACCTCCGACGGTGTCGCCGTCGCCGGTATCGGCCGGGCCGCCGCGCTGCAGATCTGGTACAAGGCGCTGACGACGTACATGACGTCCAGCACCAGCTACTCGGGCGCACGCACCGCCGCCCTCAGCGCGGCCGCCGCGCTGTACGGCTCCAGCTCCGCCCAGTACGCCGGGGTGGGCAACGCGTTCGCCGGCATCAACGTCGGCAGCCACATCACGGTCCCGTCGACCGGCGTCACGGTCACCAACCCGGGCAGCCAGTCCGCCACCGTCGGCACCGCGGTCAGCCTGCAGATCGCGGCGAGCAGCACCAACAGCGGCTCCCTGACCTACGCCGCGACCGGGCTGCCCACCGGCCTGTCGATCAGCAGCTCCACCGGTGTGATCTCCGGTACCCCGACCACGGCCGGCTCCTACAGCACCACCGTCACGGTGACCGACTCGACCGGCGCCACCGGCACCGCGTCCTTCACCTGGACGGTCAGCTCCTCCGGAGGCGGCGGCAGCTGCACGTCGACCCAGCTCCTGGGCAACGCGGGCTTCGAGTCCGGCAACACCACCTGGACGGCGTCGAGCGGTGTCATCACCAACGACACCGACGAGGCGGCCCGCACCGGCTCCTACAAGGCCTGGCTCGACGGCTACGGGTCGACCCACACCGACACGCTGTCCCAGTCGGTGACGATCCCGAGCGGCTGCACCAACACCACGTTCACCTTCTACCTCCACGTCGACACGGCCGAGACCTCCACCAGCACCCAGTACGACAAGCTGACGGTCACCGCCGGTTCGACCACCCTGGCCACGTACTCCAACCTCAACGCGGCCTCCGGGTACGTCCAGAAGTCCTTCAGCCTCGGGTCCTACGCGGGCTCCACGGTGGCCCTGAAGTTCAGCGGCGTCGAGGACTCCTCGCTCCAGACCAGCTTCGTCATCGACGACACCGCCGTCACGACCGGCTGATCCGCTCCGCCTGACCGACGTCCCGCGCGCGGGTTCCTCCCCGCGTGCGGGACGTCGGCGCGTTCAGCCGAGCGGATCCAGCGTCAGATACGCCTCGCGCGGGGAGCCGTCCTGGACGAGCGACTCCTGCTGACCGACGTCGTCGAAGGCGAACGCGTACGCCTTCCCGTCGGCCGTCTGCGCGTGGATCGCGCGGGCGTAGTGGTTGGTGACCGCGTCCTGGTAGAAGTCCGCCGTCGTGGTGTCCGGCTGGTCTGGGTCGACCAGCAGTGTCGAGCGGTTGAAGCCCGCGCACAGAGTGCGGGAGATCGGCCCGCGCACGGCGTCGTTCGGCGCGTCGAGGAGCTTGTGGCAGCCGAAGACACTGGACGCGTCGGGCTTCTGGAAACCGGTGACCACCGCGCCGGAGGCGTCCGTGAAGTTCAGGACGTCGCCCGAGACCCGGCCGTAGTACCTGGTTCCCGGCTGGTCGGCGAACGGCGCCACGGTCAGCGTGGCCGTCGCGTACTTCTGCCAGACGTGGTTGACGTAGTCGTCCATCACGTTCGCCGGAAGGGCCCCGGTCTCCACCCCGTACAGCGGGGAGAGCGCCCGCAGCACGGTGCCGTCGGAGCGGGTCTGGATCAGGTTCGCCCAGCCGCCGGACTGGCCGCGCAGGGCGGTGAAGACCCCGTTGTAGCCGCCCTCCTTGAGATGGCCGGTGCTGACCGTGGTGCCGTCGGCGCGCTGCACGCCGACCGCGTACGGCGCGGAGAACATGTCGACCTGGGTGCTGTTCAGCCACAGCCCGGAGTCGTTCAGGGTGTACTCCGACCAGTTGAAGAGGATGTCGTGGTTGGGGTCGCTCGGGTTCTGCACGGCGGGCTGCACCAGACCGCCGGTCGTCAGCTTGAACACCAGCTTCTGGCCGTAGGAGAAGTAGATCCGGCCGGAGAACCTGGGGATCCGGATGGTCGTCGACCGGCCGGCGGCCGGGCCGGGGATCGAGGCGTCCGGTGCCGGGGTGGGCGGGGTGCCTCCGGCGGGCCACGCGTGGAAGGATCCGTTCGCGTCCGCCCACCCCTGCTGCCCCGTCGTCAGGAGGGTGCCGAGGTCGTAGACGTAGAGGGCGTCGCCACGGCCCGAGTTGTTGGTGATCGTCAGCGGGATCGTGTCGGGGACGGCGGCTTCGGCCGGTGGGCCGAGGGTGAGCAGCGCGCCGGTGAGGGCGATCGCCGAGAGCAGTGTCGTGGTGATCCTTGCGAGCACTCTCCACCTCCGTGCGGGCAGACCTGTGGGGGTTGGTCCATACCTTTCCTGAGAGCGCTCTCAACTTCGCACCGGGGTGTGCCCATGTCAACGGGCTGGAGGGAAGGGGGGCGCCTGTGGCGGCGCCCCCCTAGATCAGAAGGCCCGCTTCAGCAGGTCGAGCAGCGCCGCCCAGTGCCGCTCCGCGGCCGCCTCGTCGTACGCGGCCGTGTCGGCCTGGGTGAAGCCGTGCGGGGCGCCCTCGTAGACCTCGCAGGTGTGGCGCACTCCGGCCGCGGTGAGCGTGTCCTCCAGCAGCTCGATCTGCTCGGGCGGCAGGGAGGCGTCGTTGTCGGCGTGCCCGAAGTACAGCTCGGCGGTCACCCGCCCGGCCACCAGGTGCGGGCTGTCCGGCGTGTCGGTGGCCAGCCGTGCGCCATGGAAGCCGGCCGCCGCCGCGACCCGCTCCGGGTGGGTGCCGGCGGTCAGCAGGGAGAGCCGGGCGCCCATGCA
The DNA here is from genome assembly GCF_040295925.1 of Streptomyces sp. NPDC002588. Classification (NCBI taxonomy): domain Bacteria; kingdom Bacillati; phylum Actinomycetota; class Actinomycetes; order Kitasatosporales; family Streptomycetaceae; genus Streptomyces; species Streptomyces sp. NPDC002588. The sequence goes on along the minus strand of NZ_JBEOWF010000029.1, from coordinate 96,764 downwards.
GTACCCGGTGAGCGCGACCGGGCCGTCCGCGACCAGCGGGCTCTCCTCCAGCCAGCGCAGATACGCACCGGCGTCCCGCTCGGTCAGGTCGTTCGTCAGCGACTGCAGGAGCGGCATCAGACTGCCGAAGAGCTCCGGGCGCGCGGCCGGGTCGATGAACTCGGGCATCTCCACGACCGGCGCGCGCCCGTGCCGGTAGAACACGTTCGGCACCAGCACGGTGTACCCCGCCCCGGCGAGACGGTCCGCCATCGCCTTCAGATGCGGGCGCAGTCCGAAGGCGTCCTGGTACAGCAGTACGCCCGGCCGGGGCGACCCGTCCGCGGAGTGGGCCAGATAGGCGTCGGCGACGCCGTCCTCGGTGGGGATGTCCACGGTGGTTCCATGTACGGAGGTCATGGCTCATCGTTGCATGCGCCACCGAACCGCCCGCGAGGCCCCCGCACCGGGGGACCTACTCGAACCGGGAGGTGTCTCCCGCCCCGTACCGCACGATCTCCGCCTCGCCCCCGGAGAAGTCGATCACCGTCGTCGGCTCGGTGCCGCAGTCCCCGGAGTCGAGCACCCCGTCCACCACGTGGTCGAGCTGGTCCTTGATCTCCCAGCCCTGGGTCATCGGTTCCTCCTCGCCGGGCAGCAACAGCGTGCTGGACAGCAGGGGTTCGCCGAGCTCGGCGAGCAGGGCCTGGGTGACGACATGGTCGGGGATGCGCACGCCCACCGTCTTCTTCTTCGGGTGCTGGAGCATGCGCGGCACCTCCCTCGTCGCCGGGAGGATGAAGGTGTAACTGCCGGGCGTCGACGCCTTGATCGCGCGGAACACGTCGTTGTCCACCCGCACGAACTGGCCGAGCTGCGCGAAGTCCTGGCACACCAGGGTGAAATGGTGCCGGTCGTCCAGCTTGCGGATGGCCCTGATCCGGTCGATGCCGTCCTTGCTGCCCAGCCGGCAGCCGAGCGCGTAGCAGGAGTCCGTCGGGTAGGCGATGAGCGCGTCGGCCCGGATGGCCTGCGCGACCTGAGCGATGGTGCGCGGCTGGGGGTTCTCGGGGTGCACGTCGTAGTACTTGGCCATTGGCCGAGCTTATGCCGTGGGGCGGCCCAGCAGCTGCACCCAGCTGTCCGTGAGCAGTCCCAGCGCCGTCTCCGGCGCGCTCTGCCAGCCGTGCCGCATCCAGTGCCGGGCCAGCTGGTCGAGCTGGGTGAGCGCCAGGAAGGCGCGCATGCGCCGGGAGGCCGGATCGAACCGGCCGGCCCGGTCGAGCGCCGCCTGGACGTCCGCGACCAGCCCGTCGAACCGGCCCTCCACGAGCTCGCGCACCTCCGGGTCCACGGCCGCCGCGTCGTGCGCGGCCAGGACGTACGGCCGGATCCGGGGCCAGCGGTCCGCCGCGGCACGCAGCCAGGCGCCGATCCCGTTCCGCCCGCCGTCGCGTACCACGCCGACCAGGGCGTCGGTGTGCCCTGCCGCCAGCTCCTCGAGCTCACCGAAGAGCGCCTTCACCAGAGCCGTACGCGAGGGGAAGTACGCGTAGAACGTGACCCGGGTGGTGCCCGCGGCCCTGGCGATGTCGTCGACCGTCGTCCCCGCGTAGCCGTGCGTCTCGAACAGCTCCAGCGCCGTCGACAGCAGCAGCCGACGGGTCATCTCCTTCTGGGAGGCGCGCAGACGGGCCACGGTCACATCGTACGTCCGGGCTGTTCGGGCCGCCGGTCCCGCAAGCGGCCCGTTTCGGCATACGGGCGCCGGGATACCTATTCGGGACCGGCGGCCCGTGTGAGGTAACGTCCCTGACCGATATGACTGGTTCGGCCCGTGCGGGCCGCGAGGGACGAGGAGTGCGCCGAGATGGCCGGCCAGGACGACGGCAACCGTCACACCGGAGCCACGGACGGCACCGAGACGATCTGGGCGCAGGAGCTCCTCGAACACCTGCGCCCCACCGCGTCCGGCCTCCGCAGGGTCGTCGGCTGGCTGGCCGCCAGAGTCGACGCGACCGTGTGCCTGCGCGACGCCCGCGGCACCACGCTCGCCGGAGAGCCGATGCCGCTGGACGAGGACCTGGCAGCCGACCTCGTCTGCGGGCGCCTCGCCTCCGCCGCCTGGGAGGGCGACGGCCGCCACCTGCGCCTCGTCCGGGTCGAACTGCCGGGGCCGAGCTCGGCAGGCGTGCTCGCCGTGAGCCGCACCGCCCCCTTCGACCGGCGCGCCGCCGACATCCTCACGCACACCGCGACCGTGCTGGAACTGCTGCTGCGCGCCCAGCGGACCGTGGCCACCTCGGACCGCCTCGCCCGCGCCACCTCCGACCTGCGCCTGGCCATCCTGCAACTGCTCATGGTCGAGGACATCGTGTCCGCCCGGCGCGTCGCCGCCGGCCTCTGGCCCGGCCTGCTCGACACCGAGACCGCCTGCGTCTACGTCGTCGAGAGCAGTCCCGAGGACCGCGACCGGCTCGCCGCGGACTGCGTGGCGGCCACCCACGACGAGGCCCTCGTCGTCCGCTGCCCCGCCATGGACGGCCACGTCATCGTCGTCATCCCCGGCGACACGGCCGCCGACGGCCTGCGCGCCCTGTGCGACCGCCACCCGCACGCCTTCCTCGGCGGCAGCTCCCGGCAGAGCCTCGCCCGTACCGCCACCGCCTACGGACAGGCCGTCAGCGCCCTCGCCGTCGCCCACTTCCGCCCCGACAAGACGGCCGTCTACGCCGAACGCACCCACCCCGAACGCCTGATGGACCCCGAGGTCCTGCGCTCCTGGACGACCCGGCTGCTGGGCCCACTCGACACCCTCCCGCACCACACCCGCGCCGAACTCCTCGCCACCACCCGCCTCGGCCTGGAGTTCACCGCCGTCAACGCCGCCAAGGTCCTCGGCGTCAGCCGCAACACCGTCCGCGCCCGCATGGAACGCGTGGAGAACCTGCTCGGCACCGACTTCTCCGACCTCACCGTCCGCGCCACCGTCCACCTGGCCCTCAACACCCAGGTCGGCATCGCCGAGGACCACCGCCACGACCCGGTGGCCCCCGCCAGGCTCGGCGACCTGCTCACCGGCCCCGCCCTGCACACCTGGGCGCGGGACATGCTGGCCCGCCTGGACAGCGACGCCCGAGACCTGCGGCGCACGCTGCGCGCCTGGATCGCCGCCGGCGGCAACGCCGAACGCGCCGCCCAACTGCTGGGCGTGCACGCGCAGACCGTCCGCGAGCACGTCCGCAGCGCCGAACCCGTCCTGGAACGCCAGCTCCTCGCCGCCGGCAGCGACCTCTACGAAGTCGTCCTCGCACACCTCGCGACCCGCGAGCTCGACCAGCCCGACCTGCACCAAGACCACCGGCCGGGGCCGGAATCGGGCCATCCGGACTCACCTGTGCACAGGTGAGTCCCCGGCGCCCGGGAACGGGCACCGGCACGATTCACAACGCGGTCACCAGGCACGTAGGTTCGAGGAGCCGCGGGGGCGCGACCGGAACGGGGGACTGGTCGCACCCCCGCGTACGCCGTCATCCCCGCAGCAGGACCGGTATCTCCCGCCAGCCCACCGCGATGAACGACGGCATCTGCCGCAGCTCCCCGGCGTCCGGGTCCAGCCGCAGACCGGGGAACCTGTCGAACAGCGCGGGCAGCGCGGTCAGCGCCTCCATCCGGGCCAGCGGAGCGCCGATGCACCGGTGCACACCGATCCCGAAGGCCAGATGGTCGTCCGCCTGCCGCGCCGCGTCGAAGACCTCCGCGTCCGCCCCGTAGCGCTCCGGGTCCACCCCCGCCGCCGCGTACGTCGTGACGATGGCGTCCCCGGCCGGGATCGTCACGTCACCGACCGTCAGGTCCTCGACGGCGAACCGCAGCGGCAGCGTGGCGATCGAGGGATACAGCCGCAGCGTCTCCTCCACGACCGCCTCCCAGCCGATCTCCCCGCCGCGCACCGCAGCGAGCTGGCCCGGGTCGCGCAGCAGCGCCACCGCCGCGTTCCCGATGAGGTTGACCGTCGTCTCGAAACCCGCCCCGATGACCAGCAGCAGCGTGTACAGCAGCTCCTCGTCGCTGAGCCGGTCGCCCTCCTCGGCGCGCACCCGGATCAGCTCGGTCGTCATGTCGTCGCCGGGGTGCTCGCGCTTGTACGCGATGAGACCGCCCAGCACCGTGCCGATCTGCTCCTGCACCCGCGCCGCGTGCTCCGGCGTCGGATCGGTGGTGTCCATGATCGCCGCGACGAGGCGCACGTTGGCCTCCCGCATCTCGTCCGGCACCCCGAACAGCTCGCAGACGATCTGCATCGGCAGCGGCAGGGCGAAGGACTCCCTCAGGTCGACCGGGCCCTCGCTCTTCTCCAGCGCGTCCAGCAGTTCGGCGGTGATCGCCTCCACCCGGGTGCGCAGCGCCTCGGTGCGCCGGTTCGTGAAGCTCGGCGCCACCAGCCTGCGCAGCCGGGCGTGGTCGGCGCCGTACGCGGAGAGCATGTTGACCACACCGATCCAGCCCAGCACCCAGCCCCAGGACGGGTGTTCGCCGAGCTCCGGCCACAGCCGCCAGTGCTTGCGCGGGTCCTTGCTGACCCGCGGGTCGAGGATCAGCTCCTTGAGGGTGTCGTGTCCGGTGGGCGCCCAGGCCGGGATACCGCCGGGCAGCTCGACGGGCACGATCGGGCCGAGCGCGCGCAGCCGGGCACTCTCGGCGTGCACGTCGGACCCGAACGGGTCGAGGACGATGCGGTCGGTCACGGTCATTGCGGTTCTCCTGGACGGTCGGCGCCGCGGGGGCTGAAACGGACGGGCAGTGCGGTCAACGAGCGGTTGAACGGACCCGGCCGCCAGGCGAGCCGCTCACGGGGCAGGACCGGGTCGAGGTCGGGCAGCCACTGGGTGAGCCGCTCGATCGCCTCGGTGACGATCAGCAGCGTGTGCTGCTTCACCGGACAGGCGTGCGGGCCGGCGCCCCAGGACAGATGCGAGGCGTCGTTCGGATGCCGGCCGTCGGTCACCTCCCGCTCGGCGAACAGCCCGAGAGCCCCGTACGACACCACCACCGGGACCGCCTCCCGCAGCCACACCCCGTGGAAGGCGACCGGCCTGCGCACGTAGTAGATGCCGTAGTTCGCGAGCGGCGTCTCGTGGTGCAGCACCTCCACCACCGCGTCCATGACGGGGCGGGCGCCGCTGGTGAGCGTGGAGTAGTAGAGCGGGTTGCCCAGGATCCTCGACAACGTGTTGGACAGCAGGTTCGCGGTCGGACCGTAGCCGGCGCCGAGGGTGAGGAACACCTGCCAGGTGACTTCCTCGGGGGTCAGCCCGGCCGGATGGTCGAGGAGCCGGCTCGGCAGGTCGTCGCCGCGCCGTTCGGTCCTGGCGGCGATCAGGTCGAGCACGTACCGGGCGTACTCCGCCTCGCCCTCGGACGCCTGGGCGCCGCCGTCCAGCATCTTGCCGATGCTCGAGTGCAGCCGGTCGCTCTGGCTGTCCGGCAGCCCGAACAGGTCGTTGAACACCAGCGCCATCAGCGGCTCGGCGAAGTCCCCGACCAGGTCGGCCTCGCCCCGCGGCCCGATCCGGCCGACCAGCAGCCGCACCGCCCGGTGCACCCGGGCACGCAGATCGTGCGGCTCCACCAGACCGAACACGTCGATCAGGGTGGAGCGGTAGCGGACGTGCGCGGCGCCGTCGGCGAACAGCGCGTTGGGCCGCCAGCGCATCATGCCGAGCACCGGCGAGTCGGCGGGAACGGTCTCCTCCCAGGCCCGCGGGTCGTGCGAGAAGGTCTCGTCGTCGTGCAGCACGTCCAGCGCGGCCCGCCGGTCGGTGACGAGGTACGCCGGCACCCCCGGCGCCAGCTCCGCCCAGCCGACGGGGCCCTGGGCGCGCAGGGCACCGTAGTAGCGGTGCGGGTCCGCCGCGAAGCCGTCCTCCCACAGCCGCACCGGCGCCGAGTGCGAGAAGTCGAGCCGGTCCGGGGGATGGGTGGTCACCGGGCCTCCACGGTGTCGCGGGCGATCAGATGGTCGACCAGCGCCAGCAGCGCGTCGACCGAGGAGCGCGGATCCCGCGCGTCGCAGGTCACCATCGGGGTGGCCGGCTCCAGGTCCAGGGCCCGGCGCAGCGGCTCCTCGCCGTGCCGCCGGGGCGCGTCCGGAAAGACGTTCAGGGCGACCGCGTACGGCAGCCCGCTCTCCTCCACCAGCCCCAGCACGTCGAACGACGCGTCGATCCGGCGGCTGTCCACCAGGACGAGCGCGCCGAGTGCCCCGTGGGCGATGTCGTCCCACAGGCTCCGGAACCGCTCCTGCCCGGGCGTGCCGAACAGGTACAGCACCACGTCGCCGGGCAGGCTGATCCGGCCGAAGTCGACGGCGACGGTGGTCGTCGTCTTCTCCCGCACCCCCGCCAGATCGTCCACGTCCACGGACGCCTCGCTCAGGTGCTCCTCGGTGTGCAGCGGCCGGATCTCCGACACCGAGTCGATCAGGGTCGTCTTGCCCACCCCGAACGGGCCGGTGACGAGGATCTTCACCAGCTCGCGGGCGGTGTCGGGACGATGGACGCGATGCGGGGTACGGGCGGCGCTAGTCGAGCTTGAGGGCGCGGAGGCCATCGGCCACTCTCTTCAGCAGATCGGGGTCGAACCGCCCGGCGGGCGGGATCGGCGGACGGGCGTGGACCAGCTTCCGGTCGGCGAGGTCGGCCGCCAGCACCCGTACCGCGGACACCGGCAGCCGAAGCAGCGCCGCCGCCTCCACCAGCGCGAGCGATCCGCTCTCCAGGGCTTCCAGCAGGCAGAGTCCGGCGGCGGGCAGGTCCTCGAGCGGTCCCTCGGGCAGCGGCTCGCCGCTCAGCGCGAGCACCGTCAGCCGTTCCAGGTGGGGGCGGCTGGGCCGGGCCACCCCTCCCGTCGACAGATACGCGGGGACCAGGGGACGTCCGGCCGGCCTGGCGGTCATGCCGACGCGTTGTCGTCGGCCGCTCGGGGCGCCGCCGCCATGGCCTTCTCGCCCAGCCGCGCCACCTGCGAGTGCACCCGGTGCGCCAGCATGTCGAGCCGCACCTCGCCGTCGCCGTAGGCGGCGACGCAGGTGCCGTGGTCCGTCGGCACGATCAGCACGTACCCGAGGTCCGACTCGATGACGATCTGCCGCACCTCGGCGCCGTCCCGGTCCGCGAACGCGGCGGCGGCCGTACGGCACGCGCCCTGCACGGTGCTGGTGATGGCGGCCACCCGCTCGGCCGACGGCTGCGACAGCGCGTCGGTGTACCCCGTCACGAGTCCGTCGCGGGTCAGCATGACGGCGGCCACCACGTGCGGCACCTGCAGGATCGGCTCCAGCACCCATGCGGCGATGCCCGTGTCGCGGCTGGTCATCTGGCCGCTCCCCCTTCTACGTGGTCGGTCTGGTCGGTGTCCTCGGCCGCCGCGGCAGCCGCTCGGGCGGATGTGCGGTCCGCCGCGTCGTCGTTCGGCGCGGCTGCCGTGTCGTTCCGTGCGGTGGTCGCCTGGGTGTGCGGTGCGGAGCCGGCGGGACCGGCCGGCCCGGACCGGGCGGCCTCGGTGCCGCTCTGCAGCGCGCCGAGCGCGGCCGCGGCCTGCTCCGGGCGGGGGGCCGGACGGGCCGGGGCGGGCCCTCCGGCCGCGGCCGCCCGACTACGGCGGCGCCGCTGCGGGAGGCCGTCGGTGTCCGTCGGGGACTCGTGCCCGGCGGCCCGGGGAAGCGGGGTCTCGGTGCCGTACGCGTGCGTGGACCCGGACCGCTCGGGGGCCGCCTTGCGGGTCGTGCGGGGCGCGCTGGGCGCCGGGGGCCGCTGCTCGGGGTCGAGCCGGCTGAGCAGATGGCTGTCGACCCGCAGTACCGCGCGCACCCCGCCGTACGGGGAGGTCGAGGACACGTCGACGCCCAGGTCGAACTGGCGGGTGAGGCGGCCGATCGCGGCCAGCCCCATGCGGGGCGGATCGCCCAGCTCGGTGAGCAGGATCGGCGCGTCGCCGGCCACCAGCCCCTGGGCGCGGTCGCGTTCGTCGCGGGTCATGCCGAGGCCGGCGTCGTCGATGGTGACGCACACACCGTGGTGGACGTGCTCAAGACCGACCACGACGTCGGTGTCCGGGGAGGAGTGCCGCAGCGCGTTGTCGAGCAGTTCGGCGACGATGATGGCGACGGGCTCGACGGCGTGCGAGACCAGCGCGGTGCCGGGCTCCAGATGGTTGTGGACCTGGACCCGCTGGTAGCCCGCGAGCCGGGCCTGACCGCCGGTGACCGCGTCGACCACGTGCGACTCCTCGCGCGCGAGCCCCACCCACGCCCCGCACACCACCGCGGCGACCTGCGCGCGGCGCAGCGACTGCTCGTTCTCGTGGTCGAGCCGGAACAGGGTCTGAGCCAGCTCCGGGTCGTCGTACTGCTGTTGCAGACCGCGCAGGGCGTCCTGGAGGCGGTACAGGGCCGCCTGGATCTCCCGGGTGGCGCCGCGCATTCCGGCCTGCGCGGCGGAGTCGACCCGGGTGCGCTGGGCGACCACCTCGGACTGGAGCGCGAGCAGCACGTTCTCCAGGGAGATCCCGAGGGGTGTGCCGACCGTCAACGGCTGGAGCGGCCCTGGAACGTCGAGATGGGGATGGGCGACCTGCCGTGCGGCCGCGGGCACGCGCTGCGCGGCCAGATGGTCGATCTCCGCGGTGAACGCCCGCACGGTCCCGTCGAGCTGGGTCCGCAGCGTGGCGAGTTCGGCCAGTTGCCGCCGCTGCCGCCGACGGGAGCGCAGCAGCCCACCGCCCAGGGCGAGCGCGGACAGTGTGCCGGCGGTCAGGCCACCGGCCAACAGGTCCGGTAATTCGATCATCGGTTCGGGTTCCAGGGGGGTCGGGCGTCGTCGCGTGGGGTACGTGCAGCACAGTACACACCGTCATCGATCGATCCCGCACGGTTGAGCGAGACTTCGCTTCGAAAGTGCCCGGTATCTGTTCGCTTCTGCGTGGACTGTCGGAAATGCCATGCGCGGCCGCGGAGTTGAGCGCGTTATCCGGCGCCCTGCGGTGCCAGTACCGTCAGCGTGCCGTTGGCCTGACGCAGTGCCAGCTCCAGCGTCACGGGCGCGTGCAGCGAGCCCGTACCGTCCGGGGGCACCAGCCACTCCAGGAACCGGGCGGGCCGGTACGGCGGTGGCACCGCGACCCAGGATCCCCGGCGGGCGTGCCGCAGCCCGGCCCCGATCCACCGGCTGCCGGGATCGGGGGGCAGGAAGAAGCCCACCCGGTGGGCGGCGGTGTCCACCAGCGTCGGTCCCGGCACGGGCAGTGCGGGCTGCCACAGCAGGTCGAGCGTGAGCAGGCCCAGCCGGTCCGGGACGCTGAGCACGTCCCAGTAGCGGCCGGCCTCCAGCAGGGAGATGCCCTGTCCCTGGTCCCACTCCCGCTTGCAGACCCGCGGGTCGGTCGCGGCGGCGGAAAGCCACTCCACGCCGCGTTCCCACATCGCATCGCTCATCGTCCGGCTCCGATTGCTGTCCCCAGGGCCCGGCGGCGCGAGTCGACGCGACGCCGGGAAAGAGCCGCAGGTCGCCTCTGCCGACCTCGGCAGAGGCATGCTGGTAGATATTTCTACATGACGGAAGGGGTGGCGAACCCTGGCGTTTCGGTCGGTTTCGTTCGACTGTCGCGCTGCCGTTCGGGACGGACGCTCGTCCGGTCGTCGTTTGCGTCCAGGTGTATTGATCACGAACGTTGCCTGCCGGGGCACTGGGACCGCACCACGCGGAGGTCTTCGTGTCCCACCGCGATGTCCGCCCGACCGTTGACGGCGGGCGGCTGCGCTCGGCTTCGGGGGTACGAGGCCGGTGTCCGTGCAGACGCCCGAGGCTTCAGGGCCTGTCTGAAGCGAACCCGAGGACGGCCGCCCGCTGCCCGTCAGGCCCGCCGGGTGCTGCCCTGCGGTACCGGCAGCGGAGGGTCGGCCTGACGCAGCTCGGCCAGCAACTCGTTCTGTCCCGCGAGGAGTTCGGTGAGGATGCGACGGGCCGCCCGCAGCAGCTCGGCGACGTCGCCGCCGGCCAGGGCGTAGCTGACGGTCGAGCCTTCCCGGATCGACACCACGATCCCGGACCGGCGCAGCACGGCGAGCTGCTGGGACAGGCTGGAGGGCTCGATCTCGATCTCGGTGAGCAGGTCCCGCACGGGGACGGGGCCGCCCTGTAGCAGTTCGAGGACTCGGATGCGCACCGGGTGCCCGAGCATGCGGAAGAACTCGGCCTTGGCCTGGTAGAGGGGGACCTGCATGGTGATCGCTCGCTCCTGCCGCGTTCGCTGGATGGTTCCCGGTGGCGCGGCGGCCCGCCTGGCGTCAGCCGCCGCGCGCGAGGTCCTGCGTCCCGATCCTCCTGGCTGCGGACTCCGTACACCCGTGTGATGCGTTGATCTGGATGTCTCGATGTCTCGAGATGAAGAAATCTGCAACTCGAGGGCGTACGAATCCCGGGACGGTCCGGGTGGCTACACCTCGAGTTCGTTCTCGATCCGCTTCAACTGGTGGCGTGCCATCGCCAGGTTGGAACGGCCGCGGTCCAGGACGAGGTAGATGAACAGCCCGCTGCCCGTCCGGCCCTGGACGAGCCGGATCAGGTGGTACTGGCTGCCCAGCGTGATCAGGATGTCCTCGATCTCGCCCTTGAGGCCCAGGTGCTCCATGGTGCGGACCTTGGCCCGGATCACATCGGTGTTGCCCGCGGCGGCGACCGCCAGGTCGAGGTCCTTGCCGCCGCCCATCGTGCCCAGGGCCATCCCGCTCGTGTAGTCCACCACGGCGGCACCCATCGCGCCCTCCACCGCGGTCATCATCTCCTTGAGCGAGATCTCCACGTTCGCCATCGGGCTCCTCCTGCCGGTTGCACGGGCCCGGGCTCCTCCGGCCCCGCTGATGCCCCGAACGTACGGAGCGGGCACGCCGAGGACGCGGCATGGTCCGGGACTGGCCCAAGTGCGTTCGGAACGCGAAGACGTATGCGGCTTTTTGAGCGTGCCGGTACGAGAGTTGAACGTGCAGCACACCGCAATCCGCGCCTGCCCCCTCGCGGGCGGCGCCGTCGCTTGCGGCCGGCCCGGGCGACCCGGCAGGGTTCGGTGGTGTGGCCACCTTGCTGATCGTCCATCACACCCCGTCGCCCAACTGCCAGACGCTCTTCGAGGCGGTCGTCTCCGGCGCCTGCGCCCCGGAGATCGAGGGCGTGCGTGTCGTACGGCGGGCGGCCCTCGCCGCCACCGCCTCCGACGTGCTCGCCGCCGACGCCTACCTGCTCGGCACCCCGGCCAACCTCGGCTATCTGTCCGGAGCCCTCAAGCACTTCTTCGACCAGGTGTACTACCCCTGCCTCGACACCACCCGCGGCCGCCCCTTCGGCTACTACGTGCACGGCGGCAACGACGTCACCGGTGCCGTACGCGGCATGGAGACGATCACCACCGGGCTGGGCTGGCGGCGCGCGGCCGACCCGGTCACGGTCATCGGCGAACCGGGCGGGGCGGACACCGAGGCCTGCTGGGAACTGGGCGCCACGCTGGCCGCGGGCCTCATGGAGTGACCCGGGGTCTCAGTTCCAGAGCGGGTAGGTCACCACGCGCGGGAAGTGGGCCGGCCGGGCCCCGGGGTAGGTGAGGGTCATCCGGCTGTAGTGCTGGACCCGCGGGTGCTTCTTCCACGCTTCGGGCCGGTCCAGCTTGACGACCACGGCGTACCGGTGGAAGCGGCCGGCCGCGCAGTACGGTACGCAGTCGTTGACGACGTTGACCCCGGTGGCCCGGGCCGACTTCGCACCCCAGCGGGCCCAGTGCAGGGAGACGAGACGGCTGTTGCCGTCGCCGCAGGCCAGCACGAAGTTGTTCGGTCGCACCTTCGGGTGCCAGAAGCAGTCCACCAGAACGGGCGCAGGAGCCTTCCGTGCGGTGGAGGGCGGGGCGCCGGGCGCCGCGGAGGCGGTACCGACCGCCGCGGTGAGTCCCAGCGCCGCGCAGATCATCACCGCTGTCTTCGTGATGTGTCGCATGTCCGCTCCCGCCCGTCCGTGCCGGGGCCGTTCGTGTGCTTCGCCCCAGGGAGCCCCGGGGAGGTGCGCCTTAGACGCTACGACGATGTGCGGGCCAGGACCACTCGAACAGATGAGCGCCGGGTGGCGGCCCTCCGTGCCCCGCCGACCAGCGGCCGAAAACCTGCGCCGAGGTGCCGAATCCCCAGTCGGGGCTGGTCATTTTTGGCCGTTGTTTTGACGCTCCCATGACAAACCTGTGGACGCGGTGCCACGCTGCTCCGGACGTTCACCTTTCCTTTACATACGCCACGCGAGGCGTACCCCGTCCCACCCCCCACCTCCTTCCCACCCGTATGCCGTGCAGCGCTCCGGACCGGCCCACCCCGCGTCGGTCCGCCCCCCACCTCGGCCCGCATCACGGGCCGACCGTCGCACCGAAGGAGAACCCCTTGCCCCGGCGACACCTCCCCACCCCCCGGCGCAGACGTGCCGCAGCCGTTGCCCTCACCGCCACCGCCACCCTGCTGACCTTCGGGATCCAGAGCGGTACCGGCACCGCGGCCCCCGCCGACCCCGGCCCCGCCAGGATCTCCGCCACCCCCCGCGCGGGCGCCGAGCCGGCCGCCCTGTCCCCGGCCCGCCGCACCGCGCTGATCAAGAGCGCGCAGACCGCGGCCGGTACGACGGCCCAGCGGCTCGGCCTCGGCAGCCAGGAGAAACTCCTGGTCAAGGACGTCATCCAGGACGCCGACGGCACCACGCACACCCGCTACGAGCGCACCTACGCCGGACTGCCCGTCCTCGGCGGCGACCTGGTCGTGCACGACAAGAGCGGCGGCAGCACGGTCACGAAGGCCAGCCAGGCCACGCTGAAGGTGCCCTCCCTCACCCCGAAGCTCTCCGCTTCGAACGCTTCCGGCAAGGCCCTCACGGCCGCGAAGAAGGCCGAGGTCAAGGGCTCCGAGACGGCGGGCGCGCCCCGGCTCGTCGTGTGGGCCGGCACGGGCAGGCCCGTCCTGGCCTGGGAGACCGTCGTCAAGGGTGTCCAGCAGGACGGCACGCCCAGCGAGCTCCAGGTCGTCACCGACGCGACCACCGGCAAGCAGATCCTCGCCGCCCAGAAGGTGGAGACCGGCACCGGCACCGGCCAGTACAGCGGCACGGTCCCGCTCGGCACGACCCAGTCGGGATCGACGTACCAGCTCACCGACGGCGAGCGCGCCGGGCACAAGACGTACGACCTGAACCAGGGCACGTCGGGCACCGGCACCCTCTTCACGGACGACAACGATGTCTGGGGCGACGGCACCTCGTCCAACCGCCAGACCGCCGGTGTCGACGTGGCCTTCGGCGCCGCGGCCACCTGGGACTACTACAAGAACGTGTACGGCCGCAACGGCATCCGCAACGACGGGGTCGCCGCGTACAGCCGCGCCCACTACGGCAGCAGCTACGTCAACGCCTTCTGGCAGGACAGCTGCTTCTGCATGACCTACGGCGACGGCTCCGGCAACACCCACCCGCTGACCGCCCTCGACGTGGCCGCCCACGAGATGAGCCACGGCGTCACCGCCGCCACCGCCGGCCTCACCTACTCCGGCGAGTCCGGCGGCCTCAACGAGGCGACCTCCGACATCTTCGCCGCCGCCGTCGAGTTCTACGAGAACCTCCCGGCCGACCCCGGCGACTACCTCGTCGGCGAGAAGATCGACATCAACGGCAACGGCACCCCGCTTCGCTACATGGACAAGCCCTCCAAGGACGGCGCCTCCCGCGACAGCTGGAGCTCCACCCTGGGCAACATCGACGTCCACTACTCCTCGGGCCCCGCGAACCACTTCTTCTACCTGCTCTCCGAGGGCAGCGGCGCCAAGACGGTCAACGGTGTCTCCTACGACAGCCCGACCGCCGACGGCCAGGCCGTCACCGGCATCGGCATCGAGAACGCGGCCGCGATCTGGTACCGCGCGCTGACGACGTACATGACCTCGTCGACGAACTACGCCGGCGCCCGCACCGCCACCCTGTCGGCCGCGGCCGACCTCTTCGGCGCCTACAGCCCGACCTACCTCGCCGTGGCCGACGCCTGGGCCGGCATCAACGTCGGCAGCCGGATAGCCCTCGGCGTCAACGTCGCCCCGCTCGCCGACCAGACCAGCGGCATCGGCCAGGCGGTCGGCCTCCAGGTGGACGCGTACACCACCAACACCGGGGCCGGCCTGACCTACGAGGCGACCGGACTGCCCGACGGCCTCAGCATCAGCCCGAGCGGTCTGATCTCCGGGACGCCGACCACCCTCGGCAGCAGCGACGTCACCGTCAAGGTCACCGACAGCACGGGCGCGTCCGTCACGGACACCTTCACCTGGCGGATCGCGTACATCTACGCCAGCGCCACCCGTGTGGACATCCCCGACAACGGCGCCGCGGTGGAGTCACCGGTCACCATCACCGGCCGCGACGGCAACGCCTCCGCCACCACCGCGGTCTACGTCAACATCGTCCACACCTACCGCGGTGACCTGACCGTCGACCTCGTCGGCCCCGACGGCACCGTCTACTCCCTGCTCAACCGCAGCGGCTCCTCCGCCGACAACGTCGACCAGACCTTCACGGTCAACGCCTCCGCCCAGCCCGTCAACGGAACCTGGAAACTGCGCGTCCAGGACCACGCGTCGATCGACGTGGGCTACATCGCCGGCTGGCAGCTGACGCCCTGATCCGAGTGATTGCACCGCGGTACACCGCCGCCCGGGCCCGCAGGGGTCCGGGCGGCGGTGCGCGTCAGGTGCGGGGCGGGGCGGGCGGGAGTGCGGCGTCGGATCCCGCGAGCTGGGTCAGGGGTGTCCCGCGCGCCCATAATCGCAGCCGGGGACCGTCGATCAGGTAGGTGTGGCCCTGGCGGGCCGCCCAGGCCTCGTCGCGGTGCGTGAAGGTGCCCCGGTGCACGACCAGACGCAGGGCCGGTCCGCCCCGCCTGCGGGTCCGGGCCCGGCAGGAGCAGGCCGTCTCCTCGTCGGGCAGCGGCTCGGCCACCGGGCGGAACGCCACGTCGAGCAGCCGGCCCCGGGAGTCCCGGGCGGCGAGATGCAGGGTGTCGTGCCGGGGCGGCGGCAGCACCCGCCAGCCGTCCCGGCGCAGGATACGGGCCACCGCCACCACCAGCGCCGGCATGTCCAGCTCCGCCAGCTCCTCGGCCGTGTAGTAGCCGCCGCGCCGACGGGCGAACGGACGGGACCTGCGCAGCGCCACCGCGACGACGGCGGCGAGCGCTCCGAGAACGGCGACAGCGGCCCAGCCGCCGAAGACTCGGGAGAAGTACACGAGTCCCACGGCGGCCGAGCACCCCACCAGGACCAGCAGCGCGAGAGCGGGCAGCACCTCCCGCAGCCGGGGGCCGTCGCGGCCCGCCGCGCGCAGCTCGCGCACGGTTCGACGGCGGCGGGCCCGCGCCGACCCGTCCTGCGATGTGTGCTCCCGTCCGACTGCCATCAGGTTCGGCCCCCCAGCCCGTCTACCTCGATGTGCGCTAAGGGATACCCGTCGACAGCGGGCAGATTCGGCACATGCCTCCGTGCGCCCCCACGCGCCGTCGACTTGGCCGAAGACCGTCTGCGGCAGGGCCGGTTCCGGCCGTCGGGGCCCGTTGTCAGTGGTGGATGCGAACCTGCTGGTCATGGACGAGACGGAGTTCTTGCGAGGCAGGGTCTACGGCGCCGACCACGAGGACGCGGCCCCCCGCCCGGACCGTAGGTACGCCCAGCTGGTGGGCGGCCCGCTGGACGGGCTGCTGCTCGACGTGACCGACCGGTCCGACGACGCGCCGCGCGAGGTGGCGCTGACGACGGAGATAGGCCGCTACGGCCCCGGCGGCCGGGCCCTCTACGTCCGGCGCGCAGCCGACCCCCGCCGCTTCGACTGGCAGGGCGACACCCCCGGCGCGCCCTGACGCCTCACGTGCGGGGACCTGCCCCCGAGGCGTCAGGCGGGAGGGCACGCCACGCCCTGAGGCATCAGGTGCGGATCATCCGCACGTCCACCACGCTCATCAGCCCGGCCAGCGGAACCCTCGCCGTCGTCTGCCGCGGGTCGGGCGCGAGGCGGTTGTGGCGGGCGATGTCCAGCAGGCGTTCCGCCAGTGGGACGACCATGTGCCTGCCCCAGCAGCGCTCGCCCGAGTGGCCGAAGGGGAGGTAGCCGGGGGCCGTGTCGGGGTCGAGGTCCTCCCACCGCTCGGGGCGGAACACCTCCGGGTCGTCCCACAGGGCGGGGTCGCGGTGGGACAGCAGCGGCAGCATCAGGACGTCGTCCGCGGCGCCGATGCGTGCGTCGAGCCGGCCGAACTCGGGGGAGGCCACGCGCAGCAGGTTCCAGGAGACCGGCAGCAGTCGCAGTGACTCGTGGAGGATGTGGCGGTTCGGGATGCCGGGGTCGAAGGGCGCCCCGAGCCAGAGCGCGTTCGCGACCAGCGCGGCCACCGTGAAGCAGACCGGCGCGGCGGCTCGCCGGTACATCCCCATCGCGTGCCGCCGTTCACCGTAGGTGGGGGCCTCGCCGACGCGGGCACCGAGCCCGGACATCCGCGCCGGTGTCCCGCCGCGCACCGGGAGGGCGGCGCCCGCCGCGATCACCGTCCAGGTCAGCTTGGGCGTCCACTCGAGGCGCCGGTCGACCAGTGCCTTCAGCCGGTACGGGTCGCGGCCGAAGACGGTGTCCCGCAGATGGTTGTGGGCCACGTGCGGCCAGCTGCCGGAGAGGTCGGTGGTGAGGTCCACGGGTTCCGCGAGGGCGGCGCGGACGTCCTGACCGACGGCCCGCATCACGGCCGACGCCTCGGTCCGGGGAATCGCGCGCCCCAGCAGCGGCTTGAAGGTCGGCCGTTCCGAGTCGTTCGCCGGCCGACTCGCCATGATCATTTCGATGAGTTCGGCCGATGCGACCCCCACGGTTTCGGAATCGAGCCGGAAAACGGCATCGCCGAGATGGCCGTCCAGCAATGCGCCGATCCGCGGGGCGAAATCCAGGCGACGGGGCTGTGTGAGAGAGGGGGTCGGTGGCATGGAATCTCCCGATCGGACCGACGGAAAGGAAAAGGGCGGGCGCCGGGACGCACCCGGCGCCCGCCCTGCGTCAATCACTCACCGGCGGCTCAGTACCAGAGGTACCAGGCGTAGGCCTTGAGGCTCTTCTCCCCGACGAGCTTCTTCTTCAGGGACCCGAACATCTTCATGGAATACCTCCATTGCGACGGAACTGGTGCGGAAAACGGTGCGGAAACGGAAACGAGTACAGCCCCGTGCGCGCAGTCGGTCAACGGTGAGAGAGAACACGCGGTGCGATCGCGCCAGAATTCCCGGGAGAGGTGTGAATGACGCCGTGCACGGGCGGGCAAAAGGCCGTGCACTCTCGGATAGAAAGCGGGTTTGGAATTCACCTTTGTTCGATCGTACGAACATCGCCGTGAAGGGGTTACGCCGTCGGGAACATCCTGATAGGAAACTTTCCTGTCAGTTGCACACGGTCACATTCCACCCCCCACTCCCCTCTGGAGCCACTGTGGTGCACACGTCCCGCCGTACCTTCCTCGCCGTCACCGGCGCGCTCGCGGCCGCCCCCCTGCTGGCCTCCCAGCAGGCCGCCGCGGCCTGCACGCCCCTCGCGGCGGCCGGCCTCGACGACCCGGCGAAGAAGGAGATCGCCATGAAACTGGTGTCGAGCGCGGAGAACTCCTCGCTCGACTGGAAGGCCCAGTACAAGTACATCGAGGACATCGGAGACGGCCGCGGCTACACCGCCGGCATCATCGGCTTCTGCTCCGGCACCGGCGACATGCTCGATCTCGTGGAGCTCTACACCGACCGCAAGCCCGGCAACGTCCTCGCCAAGTACCTCCCGGCGCTGCGCTCGGTCGACGGCAGCGACTCGCACACCGGACTCGACCCGGACTACCCCAAGGACTGGCGCAAGGCCGCCCAGGACACGGCGTTCCAGCAGGCGCAGAACGACGAGCGCGACCGTGTCTACTTCGATCCGGCGGTCAAGCAGGGCAAGACCGACGGACTGCGCACCCTGGGCCAGTTCATCTACTACGACGCGATCGTCATGCACGGCGACGGCACCGACCCCACCAGCTTCCGCAACATCCGCAAGCGGGCGCTGCGCACGGCCCAGCCGCCGGCCCAGGGCGGCAACGAGACGACGTACCTCAACGCCTTCCTCGACGCGCGCGTCTGGGCCATGAAGCAGGAGGAGGCGCACAGCGACACCAGCCGGGTCGACACCGCCCAGCGGGTCTTCCTGCGCAAGGGAAACCTCGACCTCGACCCGCCGCTGGACTGGAAGGTCTACGGCGACAGCTACCACATCGGCTGAGCCGCCGCCCCCGCCCCCGGTGGCTCCGGTACGCCTGAGCACATCGGGGGCGTAGAGGTCGGGTTCGGGGGTAGCCGCGCCCATATGAACGGGGCAGCGAAGGCGGTCCGGATGGAACCTGTTCCGCCCGGCGAGGATCCCACCGGCGGTGGTGGGATCCCGCTCGAGACGACAGTGGCCCTGGACGGCAAGGACGGTTGCATCGCCCGCGCGCGGCATCTGACGGGCGACTTCCTCACGCGTGTCCGGCACCGGCCGGGACTGCCGGTGTCGGCCAGGACCATGGACCTCTCCCAGCTCGTGGTGAGCGAGCTGGTCACCAACGCACTCCGGTACGCGCCCGGCCCGGTGCTCCTGCAGCTGCGCATCACCGGTGACGCGGTCGAGATCGCGGTGTGGGACACGCATCCGGTGCTGCCGGTGCCCCGCGCCCCCGATCCGACCCGGGTGGGCCAGCACGGTCTGGAGATCGTGCGTGCGGTGGCGTCCGCGTTCGACGTCGTCCCGGAGCCGGTCGGCAAACGGGTCGTCGCCCGGCTCGGCCTGTCGGACCTGGGACGACCGGAATGACGACCGGAATCCCGGGTGCGCGGGGCGAGCCGGGCGGCCGGGCGGCTCAGGGCAGCAGAGGCAGCGCCGGGCAGTTGGACGTCGCCGGGCGGCCGGTGAGGCGGTCGGCCAGCCAGGCGATCGCGTCGCCCTGGTCGGTGAGGAGCGGAGCGAAGTGGTTGAGCAGCGCCCGGCCGACGCTCGGCAGCACCACGGGCCTGTAACTGACGTCGGCTCCCTTCGCGCACCAGGCGACGGCGAGGGCCCGGGCCTGGGCGTGCGGTACCAGGTCGTCGGCGGTGCCCGTGGCGAGGCGCACCGGGGAGGCCGGCTCCAGCGTGCCGATGCGCTGGTCCGCCAGGAACGCCTTGAGCGCCGGTTCGGCCTGGACGATGTCGCTGATGGACCGTCCGTCGGTGGTCCAGGCGGTGCTGCGGGCCGAGTTGTAGGCCAGCAGGGCGTCGCCCACGCACATGGTCGACAGGTCTTGCAGGGCCGCCTTGCCGGCCGCGTTCAGGTGCGCCTCCGCGATCGGCTTCAGCTCGGGGTCGGACTGCATGAAGCCGTTGACCGACCAGCCGAGCGCCCCCGCCAGGTCGCTGCCGTCGATGGCCTCGGTGACGGCGGCCAGGTCCGCGGGCGGGGCCCCGCTGTAGGTCCCGGCCAGGGTGACGTCGGGCGCGTAGGAGGGCTGGAGTTCGGCGGCGGCCGCCGTGGCCCCGCCGCCCTGGCTGTAGCCGAACAGTCCGACCCGGGAGGCGGCCGTGAGCGACGTACCGCCCAGGGAGCGGGCGGCGCGGACGGCGTCCAGGACGGCATGGGCCTCGTCGACCCGGTTGACGTAGGTGTGCAGCCGGTCCGTGGCGCCCAGCCCGGCGTAGTCCGTTACCACGACCGCGATACCCCGGGCCAGCATGCGGTAGATCGCCAGGTCCTCGTAACCGACCGACAGGGTCTGCCCGTTGACCAGCAGCGGGCGCTCGAGACCGAGGGAGGCGGCGCACTGGTCGCCCTGGCCCATGGTGCCCGGCGCCACCGCGATCAGCGGACGCGCCCCGCCGCCGGTCCAGGCCGCGGTCGGTTCGATGTAGGCGCCGGTCACCGCGGCGGGCTGCCCCGCCGAGTCCGTGGACTTGTACATCAGCCGGGTCGCGGTACCGGGGAGCGGGCCGTCGAGGCCCGGCAGGCTCAGTGCCAGCGGGAGGGGTTCGCTGCGCACCAGGGCGCCGTCTGCCGCCGGGAGGGCGGCGGGCGGGTTGTAGAACGTCGGGATGGTGACGCCGCGCGAGACCACGGCGTCCGTGTCGGGTGCCGCGACGGCCGGGACGGCGGTCGCGGCCAGACAGGCGGCCGCGGTCATGGTCGCGGCGAGCAGGCGGGTGGGGGTGGGCATGACGGACCTCCGGGGGAGAAGGGGAGGCCCGAGCCTTCGTCTGCGGCTCGGGTGGATCTGCGGTCCGGTGGGGTGCGGACCGCTCGGCACGGCGCGTCGGCCGTCCCGACCGTTGCCCCGTACCGTTCTTAGACGAACTGTCAGGACCGTACCTACCGGTGAGTTACCCCGGGTAGCATCTGGCAGGTTACGGTTCGGTAATATGACTGCGGGTTCCTGTGGGCCACCTGTATCTGTCCCGACCGATCGGCAAGCGATCTCTTGGAGTCGGTTTCCGACAACGGCGGATCGCCGCCTCCCGCGTCGCTAGCGTGCTCCTCCTGTCACGCACAGTCAGGAGGCACCCGGTGGATCCCACCCGGCCGGAGACGCACACACCACCCGCACAGGCCGACGACATCACCGAGGCCCTACCCGAGGCCGCACCGGAGACCGCGCCCCAGGCCGTCCGCCTGGTCCGTGAGGTCGACCTGCGGGGAGCGCAGGGGGTGCAGACCGGAGATCACAACACCCAGCACAACATGTTCCGTTGACACCCCCGCACCCCACTCTCACGGCCACAGAAGGCAGTCGGCGATGACCTTCGATCGCACGCGCGGCGCACAAGCCGGCGACCACAACGTCCAGAACAACACGTACCTGCCGCCCCAGCCGGACGCGCGCCATCACTCCACCTCGCAGTCGGTGACGGCGGGCGACAACGCCAGGATCACCCAGAAGAACACCCATCTGAAGTTCGACGTCCCGCTTGTCGGCCCCCTCCTCAGCCTGGCCTGGGCCCACCCCGCCATCGCCGGAATCACCGCCGTCGCCGTGCTCGGCGCGGGCGGCGCCGCGGTCAACGCGGCCCTGCCGGACGGCGATCCGTCCCCCTCGACCACCCTGGTGCGCGGCTTCGTGATGAAGGCGAAGTACGGCGAGGCGCCCGTCGGCTACGACTTCACCCACACCCCGCCGGTGCTCGCCGACAGCGGCACCGACGCCATCTACGTCCATCAGAGCTCGCTGGTGTCGACCGCCGGCAAGCTCGCGGACTGGAGCCCGTCCGAACCGCCCACGGCCGCCGGCTGCCGGAACGCCGTCAAGGAGTCACCGCGGCGCGAGATCACCATCGGCACCCAGTCCGTCGTGTGCTACCTGGACGGCAACGGCGACCCCGGCTACATCACCCTGACCGCCTGGGAGGGGGATTCCGCGGTCGTCGACACCGCGCACCTGGGCTGAGCCCGCGCTCCGCCGTCCCGACAGGCGGGAAGAGCGGTGTGGTTGACTGCTTGAATGTTGCAAGAGTCGGTCTTCCGGACGATGGACATACCGCCCCGCGACCGCTTCGACGCATGGGTCCAACGCATGGGGAGCACCCATGCCCCCATGCGGCTCAGCACCGACCACACCGCGGACTACCGCGGCCACCAACGGGTGATCGGGCTGGGCGACGTGACCGTGTGGCCGGCGACCATGGACCCCCTGACATTCCACCGCACGGCGAAACTCGTCCGGCAGTCCGATCCCGAGACGTACCACCTGTCCCTCCTGCTGAAGGGCGAGGGAGCGGCCGTCTGGGGCAGACAGCAGGCGATCTACCGGATCAACGACTTCCACACCAACTCCTCGTCCAGGTCGTGGGAGGTGGCCACCGGCCCCGACCCCGTCACGATCGTCGGCGTCGAGATCCCGCGCGCCCTCGTGTGCGTCCCCGGGGACCGTGTCGACCGGGTCCTGGGGGGCCTCCTCTCGGGCCGGGAGGGCACCGGCGCGCTGCTGGCACAGTTCCTCCGCCAACTGATCGCGGACACCGCCCCCTACCGTCCCGCCGACGCCCCCCGGCTCGGCACCGTCGTCGCCGACCTGGTCACGGCCGCCTTCGCGCACGCCGTGGACGCCGACCGGAGCGTGCCGCCGGAGACCCGCAGCCGCACCCTCGTCCTGCACATCAAGGCATACGTCCGCCGCCACCTCGGCGACCCGGACCTCACACCCGCCAGGATCGCCGCCATCCACCACATCTCCCGCAGCTACCTGTACCGCCTCTTCCAGCAGGAGGGCATCGGTATCGCCGCCCACATCCGCGATCAGCGGCTGGCCAGGGCCCGCCGCGACCTCACCGACCCGGCCCTGCGCGACCTGCCCATCCACGCCGTCGCCGCCCGCTGGGGCTTCCCCCGGCCCGCCGAGTTCACCCGCGCGTTCCGCACCGCCTACGGCGCCCCGCCCAGCGAACTGCGCGAGCGGGCACTGATCCCGGACGGGAGGGCAGGACATGTGGACGCAGCGCCAACCGGTTGTGGACCGTCCGCCAACGACACACCGCCCGCCTCTGCCGCATCCTGGTGATCACCGCGGCACGGAACGCACCGGCCGCGCGCCGGGCCAGGACCACGGGGGTGTCCTGGTCCGGCGCGCCGTCAGCACCGTCCGTTGATCGAGTGGTGACGGTCCGGCCGGCGGCGTACGGTCGAACGGTGGACAGGGCGCCGCACGCCACCGTGCGCCGTCACATCCGAGGGGCCCGCCCCCCGAGCGGGCGACACGTCATGAGCAGAGCCTCGCAGCCCACCTCCTCCACCGAGACCGCCGCCCGGCAACGGGGCGGCGGCGGAAACGCGATCGCACTGCTGGTCATCGCGTCCTGCCAGTTGATGGTGGTGCTGGACATCACCATCGTGAACATCGCGCTGCCCGACATCCAGCGCTCCCTGGACTTCTCCACCACCAGCCTGTCGTGGGTCGTCAACGCCTACACGCTGACCTTCGGCGGACTGCTGCTGCTCGGCGGCAGAACGGGCGACATCCTCGGCAGACGGCGGGTGTTCATCGTGGGCGTCCTGCTGTTCGTGCTCGCCTCGCTGCTCGGCGGACTGGCCCAGAACGAGGCCCAACTCCTGTCCGCACGCGCCCTGCAGGGCGTCGGCGGCGCCATCGCCTCCCCGACCGCTCTCGCCCTGATCAGCACCACCTTCCGTGAGGGGCCCGAACGCAACCGCGCCTTCGGCGTGTTCGCCGCGGTCTCGGCGGGCGGCGGCGCGATCGGTCTGCTCGCCGGCGGCATCCTCGTCGAGTATCTGAACTGGCGATGGGTGCTCTTCGTCAACGTCCCGATCGGTCTGCTCATCGCGCTCGCCACCCCCCGCTTCATCAAGGAGTCCGAGCGCCACCCCGGCCGCTTCGACCTCGCCGGCGCACTGACGTCGACCATCGGCATGGTGCTGCTCGTGTACGGCTTCATCCGCGCCGCCCAGGAGGGCTGGCGGGACGGCCTCACCCTGGCCTCGTTCGCCGCGGCCGTGGTGGTGCTCACGATGTTCGTCCTGATCGAGCGGCGCTCCCGGCAGCCGATCACCCCCCTGCACATGTTCGCCGACCGCAATCGCGCCGGCACCTACGGCATCATGCTGTGCCTCGCCGCCGCGATCTTCGGCATGTTCTTCTTCCTCACCCTCTTCGTCCAGAACGTGCTCGGATTCAGCCCGCTGGCCGCCGGGTTCGCCTTCCTCCCGGTGAGCGCCGTGATCGCGGTCGGCGCCGGCCTCGCCTCCCGCTTCCTGCCGACGTACGGACCGAAGCCCTTCATGGTGGTGGGCGCGATCCTCGCGGCGGCGGGCCTGGGCTGGCTGACGCTGACGGACGTCGACTCCACCTATGCCGGCAGCATCCTCGGGCCGATGCTCGTCTTCAGCCTGGGCATGGGCATGGAGTTCGTGTCGCTCACCCTGATGGCGCTGTCCAACGTGTCCACCGAGGAGACCGGCGCGGCCTCCGGACTCCTCAACGCCACCCAGCAGGTGGGCGGTTCGCTCGGCCTGTCCATCCTGGTCACGATGTACGGCACGGCCAGCCGCAACGAGGCCGAGGACCAGATCCCCGCCTTCCTCGCCCAGGCCACCCCCGCCGAACGCCTGCGCTTCCAGCGCACCGGCGAGCTTCCCGCGCCCTGGTCGAACGAGGTCCTCACCTCCGGCGTGTCCGCCGCGTTCGTCATGGCGGCCATCTTCACCGTCATCGCCGCCCTGATCGCCGTCGTGGTCATCCAGGTCCGCGCCTCGGACCTGGAACGGCTCAAGGGCGGTGCGGGACCGCCGGGAGTATGACACCGGAGGAACCGCGGGGTCGCCGCGGCGACGGTGCGCAGGGCGAACAGGAGCCGGGTTAGGGTCCGTTCATGGTTCACGGAGAGTTCGGTGAGGTGGGAGTCCTGCACCCGGGCGCCATGGGCGCGGGTGTGGCGGCGCAGGCGGTGGCGGCCGGGGCCTCGGTGCGGTGGCTGCCGCAGGGGCGCGGGGCCGCGACCCGGCAGCGGGCCGAGCGGCTCGGGCTGAAACCCGCCGCGAGTGTCGGGGAACTCGCCGCGACCTGCGACCTCGTCCTCAGCGTCTGCCCGCCCGCCGCCGCCCTCTCCGTCGCCGAACAGGTCGCGGCGGCGGGCTTCCGGGGCGTCTACGTCGACGCCAACGCGGTCAGCCCCGAGCGGATGGCCGACATCGGCGAGGTGTTCGAGGGCACCGGAACGACCCTGGTGGACGGCGGTATCACCGGCCCGCCACCCCGCGAGGCCGGCTCCACCCGGCTGTACCTCTCGGGCGAGGAGACGGCCGTCGCCCGCGTCTCGGCCCTCTTCGACGGCACCCTGCTCACCCCGTTCCCGCTGCCGGGCCCGGTCGGCCGGGCGTCCGCCCTCAAACTGTCCTTCGCCGCGTACAACAAGATCTCGTACGCTCTCGCCGCCCACGCCTGCGCCCTGGCCGACGGGCACGGCGTGCTGGACGACCTGCTGGACCTCGCGGCCCAGGCGCTCCCCGGCACCCCGCTCGCCGGAACCGGGCGCCTCGCCTCCGCCGGACCGAGGGCATGGCGGTGGGAGCCGGAGATGCGGGAGATCGCCCGGGCGAGCCGCGAGGTGGGTGCGCCGGCCGCCTTCGCCGAGGCCGCCGCCGAGACGTTCGCCCGCTGGGAGCACCACAAGGACGACGAGACGGTGACCGGCGCACGGTTGGTGGCGGACCTGCGCGAGGGGCGCGCGGGGCCGGACGCCCGCCCGGCGGGGGAATGACCGCGGGCGACGATCGCACCCACCCGCAGGCGGCGGCCGGACCCGGGATCAGCGTCCGTGCCCTCCGTGTCCGCCCCGGGGCAGCCGCCGCAGCACCGCCTCGGCCATGGCCGCCTCGCCCTTGGCGTTGGGGTGCGCGGGAGCCGCGGGGGAGGCGGGCTGCAAGGGCTCGATCCAGCGGTCCGCCGGCGGCTTGCACATGTCGTGCCCGACGGTCGGACCGTAGGTGTCGGCATAGTCCGCGCCGCTGTGGCGCGCCACCGCCCGGAGCATCAGGTTGAGGAGTTTCTCGGTGTCCCGGAGATAGGGGAAGTCCCGCGTCGCGAACGGCACCGACGGGGCGCAGCCGCTGCCGTCGTCGGGCAGCAGGTCGGGGTAGCCGACGACGAGGACACGCGCGTGCGGTGCTCTGGCGTGCACGGCCCGCAGCACCCGGGCGACCTTGGGCGCGGTCTGCGCGATGGCGACGGTCAACCGGTCGACGCCGGAAGTGCCGTAGTACCGCTGACAGGGGTTGCCGGCCGGGTCCTGCGCGGCCAGCTGCGCACAGGTGGCGATGATGGTCCCGAAGCCCATGTCGTTGCCGCCGATCTGCACGGTCACCAGGTCGGTGTCCCGGCGCAGGGCGTCCAGCTGGGGGCCGTTGGTTCCCTGCGACTTCCACATCTCCTCGGTCGTCGCCCCGGCGCAGCTGACGTCCTTGAACGGGCTCGCCCCGAGCCGCGCGGCCACGATCGAGGGGTAATTGTTGTCGGAGCGGGCGCAGTTGGCGTCCACCTGACGGGGAATCAGAGGGCCGGACGTGTAGGAGTCACCCAGCGCCACGTACTCCCTCGTCCGTCCGCCGCCCCCGCCGTGGGCCGCGGCCGGTACCGAGGAGGCGGCGACGAGCGCACAACCTCCCAGCGCCGCAAGGAAGGTGACGCCCTTTCGGCGCCCTCCGGCCAGTGCTGCTGTCCTGCGTACGTCGCGCCCCATCGCGCTCCTCCCCCTGCACCCGGCCGACACCGGCGGCCGGTACGGCCGCCGTACTGTGCGCCGGAGTTTGTATACCGCCGGGTAGGCCAGGGGCGCCAGAGTCGTGAAGAGGCGGTTTCGCGGCGGGAGTCGGCGGTCGCGGCCCGAGCCCGCGGACTACGGCGTCAGCACGATCCTGCCGAAGACCTCGCCCGCGTCCATCTTCCGGTGCGCCGACCCGGCCTGCGCCAGCGGCAGCACCTCGTGCACCACCGTCCGCAGCTCGCCGCGGTTCGCGGCGGCGAACTGCTCGGCCCGCACGGCACGTCGATCGGGCCCGGTCACGCTGTCGGCGCTGAAGACGGCGAACGACAACGACTTCTGGAACGCGGCGATCATCTTCATGCCGAAGTCCGCCGGCGGCCACCCGCCGACCGCGCCGACGGTCACCATGCGCCCGTTGGGGTTGAGCCTGTCGAAGAAGGACGGCAGGTCCGCCCCGGCGACGATGTCGATGAGGACGTCGTAGCCCGCGGGCGCGTCCCCACCGCCCTCGCCCGATCGGTCCAGCACATGGGTCGCGCCCAGTTCACGCAGCCGGTCGCCGCGTTCGGCCGACGAGGTCGTCACCGCGACCGCGCCGGCGCCGCCCTGGGCCGCCAGTTGCACGGCCGTGATCCCGATGCTGCCGGCGGCGCCGCGCACCAGCACGGACTCGCCGGGCGCGAAGTGGGCGTGGGCCAGGGCGAAGTGGGCCACCACGCCCGAGCTCCCGAGCGTCACGGCGTCGTCGGCGGACAACTTCTCGGGCAGCGGAAGGATCTCCTCGACCGGGGCGACCGCCCGCTCGGCGTAGCCGCCGCCGAGGCCGGTGAACGCCCATACCCGCCGGCCGACCCAGGACGCGTCGACGCCCTCGCCGACCGCGGTCACGGTCCCCGCCACCTCGCTGCCGAGAACGTGGCCTTCCCTGAAGCCGTGTTCACCGAGGAGCCCGTTCCGGATCACGACATCGACACCGCCGACACCGATCGCCTCGTTGGCGATCAGCACCTGTCCGGCTGCGGGAGCCGGGGCGGGGAGGTCGACGACCGTCAGCCCCTCGGGATCGCCGAACGCCTGGATCGCAACTGCCTTCAATGCCGTCTCCTTGAGACTGGGAATGATCGGGAGGGGCGAAAGCCCCATGCCTTCGGACGTTAGCGGACGCCCCCGTCCACTTGGCTAAAGTGAGAGCGTGACCGACCGTTTGCCTCACACCCTGCGTTCCGACGCCCTGGACAACCGCGAACGCATCCTCGACTCCGCCCGCACGCTGTTCGCCGCCGAGGGGATGAACGTGCCGATGCGGGAGATCGCCCGGCGCGCCGGGGTCGGCCCCGCCACCCTGTACCGCCGGTTCCCGACCAAGCAGGCGCTGGTCTCCGAGGCGTTCGCCGAGCAGCTGCGCGCCTGCCACACCATCGTCGAGGAGGGACTCGCCGATCCGGACCCGTGGCGCGGCTTCTGCCGCGTGATCGAGCGGACCTGCGAGCTGTACGCGCACGACCGAGGCTTCACGGAAGCCCTCATGTCGGCCTTCCCCGACGCGATGGACTTCGCCGCCGGCCGTGCCCACACGCTGAGCGCGGTCGCGGAACTGGCCCGTCGCGCCAAGGAGGCGGGCCGGCTGCGTCCGGACTTCGTTCTGGAGGACCTGATCCTCATGGTCCTGGCCCACCGGGGCATCCACACCGCGTCGGCGGCCGCCCGGGTCGCGGCCTCCCGGCGCTTCGCGGCACTCGCCATCCAGGCCTTCCGGGTCTCGGAGGAGCACGCGCCGCTGCCGCCGGCGGCACGGCTGGCCTTCGCCGTACCGCGCTGGACCGCCTGACGGACGCCGCGGGGGCCGTCGTCAGCGCTGTGTCTCCCGGGCGGGCGCCATCGCCCACCGGATGGTCGCCGTGGCCGCGCGGCCGAGCGGCAGCAGGCAGGCCTCCTCGGCCGACGGCCATCTGGACAGCCCGAGTTCAACGGCGGCCCACCGGGGCAGGAGCGCCACGGCGCCCGCCGCGAGCAGTTCGTAGGGGAGGCGGGCGACCAGCGGCACGGGCGGGTGCAGCAGCAGGAAGCGCGCGGTCTCCCGAGCCTGCGCGGTGGCTCTCAGCTCCGGCCGGTAGGCGGTCAGCCGCTCGGCGAGCCCGCCCCGGCTGCGGGGCGGATCGGGAATGCCCAGCTCGACGGCGACACGCGCCATGTCCTCGACATAGCCGTCGCACTCCGCCGCCGAGAGCGGGCGCGCCCCGAAGCGCTGATGGGCGCGCAGGAAGCTGTCGGTCTCGGCGATGTGCACCCAGCACAGCAGATGGGGATCCGAGGCGTCGTACGGTTCACCGCGCTCGGTCAGACCCCGCACCTGCCCATGCACCGCCCGTACCCGGGCGCACGCCTCTCGCGCGTGTTCCGCGGTGCCGTACGTCGTCGTGGCCAGGAAGGTGCTCGTGCGCTGCAGCCGGCCCCAGGGATCGCCCCGGAAACCGGAGTGCGCGGCCACGGCCGCCATGGCGAGCGGGTGCAGCGACTGGAGGAGCAGGGCGGACAGCCCGCCGGCGAACATCGACGCGTCCCCGTGCACCCGGCGCACCGGGCGCTCCGGTCCGAACCAGCGCGGTCCGGGCGTGTCGTGGATACGGGCGCGGTGACGGGGGCCGTCCGGCCCCGCGACCCGGGCGAAGAGGCCCTCGGCCAGGCGTGCCCTGGGGCCGCCGCCTTCTCCGGTGCGTCCCATGAGTGCCGTCCTCTCCGCTCGTTCCCGGCCATGGCCGAAACGGTGGACAGTGCCTATATTTCTTTGTACCTCTGCTGAGTCGCCCGGAGGTGCCCATGATGTCCCTGGCCTCGACGAACTGGCGGGAGGCGGCTGCCTGCCGCTTCGAGGACCCCGAGCTCTTCTTCCCCCTGGGGGAGGACGGTCTGTCCCTGAGACAGATCGAGCAGGCGCGGGCGGTCTGCCACCGGTGCCCGGTGATGAGGGCCTGCGGCGCCTGGGCCGTACGGCACGGCGAGAGCGACGGGGTGTGGGGCGCGATGACGGCCGCCGAGCGCCGGACGCTGCGCCTGGGACGCTAAGGGCTGTCCCGTAATCCCCGGCGGGCGCGCGACGACAGCCACGGCACCTCGCCGCGTTGTCGGAACGTCCGCATACATCCAGTATGCGGACACCCCTCCGCCTTGCGATGCACCGCATCTGACGCCGCGCGCTGATCCACCGGGGATTACGGGACAGCCCTCAGGGCTGGGAGCCCCAGAGCTGGTCCACAAGGATCTCGGGATCGACGTCGGCGCGCAGTTCCCCCTGCTCCTGCGCGTGCCGCATCCGCCGCACCGCCAGCTCCCGCCGTGGGCCGGAGTAGCGCTGGAGCAGGGCGGCGGCCAGATCGGGGTCGGTCTGCGCCTGTCCGATGAGCTCGGCGATCACCCGGCCGGCCGGGGTGGCGGTGAGCACGTGGACGAAGGAGCGTAGCTGTGCCGTCAGGTCCGCCTCAAGGTCGCCGCTGTCGGGGAAGGCCAGTGCGGACTCGACGGCGTGGAAGTAGCCGTCCAGTGCGAGCGCCCCCTTCGACGGCCACCACTTGTAGATCGTGGTCTTGCTGACGCCCGCCCGCTCGGCGACGGCCTCGATGGTGAACGCGCCCATGCCCTCGTCGAGCAGCAGAGCGCCGGCGGCGTCGAGTGCGTCGGCCCGTACCTCGTCCGCCGGACGCCGCCCGCGGCCCCGCCGGGCCCGCGGGGTCGCCCCCGGTTCCGCCTGTCGCGGCATGCCCCGCCTCCCGTGTGTTTTCCCGCCGACCCCACCCTCACATATGGACGCAGCGTCCACAACATGCTTATATGGACGCTGCGTTCATAAACGACTGGAGGGCGGCATCATGACTGAGACGGCACAGACCACCGAGACCCCGCGCGTCGCACTCGTCACCGGCGCTTCCGGGGGCATCGGCCGGGCGGTGGCCCGGCGGCTCGCGGCCGACGGAACGGCCGTCGCCGTGCACTACGCGGGCAACAGGACGGCGGCGGAGGAGACGCTCGCCGCGATCGAGGCGAGTGGCGGCCGGGGGATCACGGTGACCGGCGACGTCGCCGACGAGCATGCGACGGCGGAGGTCTTCGACGCGGTGGAGCAGGCCTTCGGCGGGATCGACGTTGTGGTCCACACGGCGGGGGTCATGGTTCTGGGGCCGGTCGCCGACTTCGACCTGGACGCCTTCGACCGGCTGACCCGCACCAATCTGCGCGGCACCTTCGTGGTGGCCCAGCAGGCGGCCCGCCGTGTCCGGGCCGGCGGCGCCGTCGTCACCTTCTCCACGTCGGTGACCCGGCTGTCCTTCCCCGGCTACGCCGCCTACGCGGCGAGCAAGGGCGCCGTCGAGGCGATGACGATGGTGCTGGCCCGCGAACTGCGCGGCCGCGACATCACGGTGAACGCGGTGGCCCCCGGCCCCACCGCCACCCGGCTCTTCCTCGAGGGCAAGGACGAGGAGGCGATCGCCCGCCTCGCCGCGCAGCCCCCGCTGGAGCGGCTCGGCACCCCCGAGGACATCGCCGAGGCCGTCGCCTTCCTCGCCGGCCCGGGGCGGTGGGTCAACGGGCAGATCCTCTATGCGAACGGGGGAATCGCCTGAGCGGACGGAATTTCGAGATTTGTCAACGTCGGCTCACTCGTCCGGGTTGTCCTTTCCGTGGATTCGCTGTCAATTGCATGCCGAAGTCATATGCGGAGCAGCATCCGCGCATGGAGAATCCTGCATTCGACGGTCCACCGTCGAGCGAGGGAAATTGGTCCGGACCTGAGATCGTTTTCACCGCGGACTTCGCATCCACGTACCAATGGGTGGCAGGTCGTTCGTGGGCGTATCCGAACGGCGGTCCTGTCAATCCCGGAGACAACAAACTCGATTACCTGACGGCGGACCCCGCCTACAGTCGCTCCGGCACCTTCCGTGCCACCCGCCGCAAGGACGGGCGGTGGGACACGGGTCTGCTCACCACGGAGGGGAGCGAGGAGGGCTTCACCGTCCGCGCGGGCGACGTGCTCGAAGCGCGGGTCAGACTGCCGTACGAGGCGGGGGCCTGGCCGGCCATCTGGACCTGGCGGGACGGCGACCAGGAGATCGACGTCTTCGAGTACCACCCCGACAACCCCGACCTCCTGGAGCTGACCAACCACGTCCGAGGCGGCAACCTCTACTACCGCGACCCCGCGATCCGCCCCGGCGCGTGGATCGACCTGCGCGTCGAGTTCGGCCCGCGGTCCGTGGTCTGGTGGGTGAACGGCAGCCGGGTGTTCGCCGACCGGCAGGGCGTGGGGCGTCGCTGGCACGCGTACCTCATCGTCAACCTGTCGGTGTGCGCGGGCCGTTACCACCCGCCGCCGGCTCCGCGCGTCACCGAGATGTCGTTCCAGGTCCAGAGCCTGGTGGTGCGGCGGCCCGCCGCGCTCCTGGAGGCGCTCCCCGACGAGCCCGAGGCGGCGGACGACGGCGACCGGCCCTGAGCCGGTCCTCTGCCCGGGCCGGCGTTCCGGGGGCACGACGACCTGGTCACCGCTGGTGAGGAGGCCGCGGGTTCAGGCCGGGGTGTCCGTGTCGAGGATGTTGCCGAGCTCGGCCACGAGGGCCGGCATCTCCCGGCGGAAGGCGGCCAGGTCCAGCCCCTCGTCGGTGACGACGGCGAGCAGGGCACGGTCACCGACCGCCGTGACGATCACATGCCCGCCACTGCACTGGGCGCTCATCTCCCGCAGGCTCCCGGTGGCCGCCTGGTCGGCCAGGCGGTTCCCGAGGGACAGCGTGGCCGCGGCGACGGCGGCCATGGACTCCGGATGCGTCTTGCTGGCGTCGCTGGAGACCACCAGCCCGTCCACGGTCGCGAGCGTGCTTTCGGTGACACCCATCACCTTGTCCCGCAAGGAGAGGAGGATGTCGTTCACGGGGTCGCTCATGATGTCTTCTTCCTGGTGAGCGGTCTGCGGGCGGGGACGGCGGGGGAGCGACGGTGGGACACCGACGTGGTCAGGAGGTGTGCTCGGGGGAGTCCGAGGCGGCCTGCTGACCGGTGCGGCGCGGCAGCCGCCGGGGGAGTTCGGCGGTCGCGGGGGCGGACCGGGGGGCCGGTGCGTCGGTGCCCGGTGTGCGCGGCGCGGTGCTCGGGCGTGCGGTCCCCGCGGGAGCCGCATACCGGACCAGCCGCAGTTCGAGCAGGTGGCGGAGGTCGAGCAGCACGGCGAAGAGACCGCGGCCCAGGGTGAAAGCGAGGTCCCGGGGCGTGCGTCGTCCGTCGGTCGCGGCCAGCAGGTCCCGGTGGCGCGGGGACAGTCTGGCGGCGGACTCCGGCGGGTCGGCGGGATACGTCGGGTGCACCCGGTCCCGGGCGTCGCGCGCGATCGAGCCGGGCTCCTTGGTCAGCATGCCGAAGCGGCGTGTGGTCTCGGTGACCAGCCGCTCCGGCGGCACCCCGGTTCCGGCGTACAGCACGGGCACGGGGTCGGTGACCTCCCAGCCGGTCTGCCGGTTGAGGGACAGCGCGAACGCCGCGTCGAAGAGCGCGCCGAGGCTGACCACCTCCAACTCCCCGGCGCCGAGCAGGCCCTGGGCGACGAGTTCCCTCGCCAGGTGCTCGTGCGTCGTGTCGGTGGCGCGGACGGAGGTCCACGCCTCCTCGGTGAGCCGCCGGGACTTGAGCAGGATCGCCTCGACACCGGGAGCGCCCGGCGTCTCCATGGCGACCACGAGACCGTCGCGGACATGGATGGTGCCGCCGGGTGTACCGGAGACGGCGATCGTGCAGGAACTGTTCCGGGCGTGCAGGTCGGCCAGGAGGGAGGGGAGGTTGCGGGCGGTGGACGGCTGGGCGATGTCGTTCAGGCTCATGCCAGCAGTGCGTCCGCGTGCCGGGTGAGGTCCTGGAGCACCCAGGCGAGGTTCGTCCGCTCCCGGTCCACGGTGGCGCACAGCAGGACGGGATCGCCGTCGTTGCCCACGCTCAGGGTCACGTGGTGGGTGCTGGGGGTGCTGACGACGATGCTCTCCAGCCCGTCCGTGCAGCCCGCCTGGCGCAGCCCGGTGTCGGCGATGCCGACGATGTCGTGGGCGTCCCGGCTCCCGTCCACTTCTCCCAGCGATGCGTAGGAGAGACCCGTCACGGAGTCCACGAGTGCTGCTCCGGCGATGCCGGGCGTCTGCAGAACGCGGGTGAGGGCGGAGTCGAGTAGAGCCATTGGTTTGCCCCTTCGGTTGCTCTGTCGAGCACAGTACTTTATTTGCTAACTATCGCAAGACTGAATAAAGATGAGCTCGTTCGAACTCAACAGCCTCACAATGAGGCTGATTGCCGTAACGGACGATCAGACGCGGTCGTCCGGTAAGGAAATGAGGGCACCAGGTTGAACATTGAGAGCACGCTCAAGGAAGCGATGAGCATCGAGGGTGCACTGGGTGTGGCCCTCGTCGACTACGAAAGCGGAATGTCCCTGGGTGTGTTGGGCGGAGGCCCCCACCTGGACCTGGAGCTGGCCGCCGCCGGCAACACGGAGGTCGTGCGGGCGAAGCAGCGCACGCTGAAGTCGCTCGGGCTGCAGGAGGAGATCGAGGACATCCTGATCACACTCGGTCAGCAGTACCACCTGATCCGGCCCTTGGCCCGGTCGCGCGGCGCGCTGTTCCTGTACGTCGCCCTCGACCGCAGCCGCAGCAACCTCGCCCTCGCCCGCCACCGGCTGAAGGCGCTGGAAGCGGAACTGGAGGTCTGAGACAACGGACGGACCCCGCCCCACCGAGGAGGTGGTGCGGGGTCCGTGTCCGAGCGCCGGGCAGGCCTTGCACCTGCATTTCCCCGCGGGAAGCGGGACGTCTTTCCTTGGACCACCGACGCGTCACCGAGAGACGGGAGTTCCGTCCTTCAGCTCTGGCTCAAGGCTAGCGCATGGTCACGGCACCGATGGACCAGGACCGGACCCCAGGCGGTCACAGTCGGACATCGGCCCCTAGCCCGTCCGGGGGCAGTGCGATGATGTCGTCGACAGCGGAGCCGTTCCACGTCCCTCGGCCCGCCCCACCGTCCACGAAAGCAGAGCTCCGTGTTCTCCGTCTTCGACGACACACCGATCTACCAACGCCTGGTCACCGAACGCGGTGACGTGCCCGCTCAGGTGCGCGGCGAGGCCGAGCGCATCAAGCGCGACCTGGACCGGGTCATGGCGGGCGGCCCCTCGCTCACCCCCGGCCTGCCCGCCCCCCGAGGGTTCTTCTCCTGACGACCTGAAGATCTGACGACCTGACGACCGACGACGTCCCGGCCCAGGAGAGACCCCCATGAGCGAGGGCGACCTCGTCACCGCGCCCAGGCCGCCCGCGCTGCCCGACGGGCGGCCCGCGCTGCACGCCTGGACCCTCGACCCAGGCCTGCGCCACCTCAACCACGGTTCGTTCGGCGGAGTGCCGGCGGTCGCCCAGGAGCGGCAGAACGCGCTGCGAGCGGAGATGGAGCGCGCCCCGGTGGTCTGGTTCTCGACGCTGCCCGAGCGGCTCGCCGAGGCCCGGACCGAGATCGCGGGCCGGCTGCGGACCGACGCGAAGGACCTGGCCCTCGTCCCGAACGCCAGCGCCGGCGCCAGCGTCGTGTTCGCCGCGCTGGCCGCCCGGCCCGGCGGGGACATCGTGGTCACCGACCACGGCTACGGTGCCGTCACGATGGGCGCCGAGCGGCTCGCCCGCCGCTGGGGGAGCCGGGTGCGCACGGCCCGGGTGCCCCTGGCGGCCGATGCCGACGAGGCCTGCCGGGCCGTACTCGCGGAGGTGGACGACGAGGTCGCGCTGATCGTCCTGGACCAGATCACCTCGGCCACGGCCCGACGCCTCCCCGTCGACCGCGTCGGCGCCGAGGCCGCACGGCGCGGCATCACGCTCCTCGTCGACGGCGCGCACGCTCCCGGCCTCCTCGCCGCGCCCCTGGCGGGCCTGGACTGCGACGCCTGGGTCGGCAACCTGCACAAGTGGGGCTGCGCCCCCCGCGGTTCGGCGGTGCTCGTCGCCCGCGGCCCCCTGCGGGACGAGCTGTACCCGCTGATCGACTCGTGGGGCGCGGCCGAGCCCTTCCCGGACCGCTTCGACCACCAGGGCACCCTGGACGTCACCGGCTGCCTGGCCGCGTCCACCGCCCTCCGGTTCGTCGACGACACCTGGGGCTGGGACACGGCCCGCCGGTACATGGACGAACTGGCGGAGTACGGTGCCCGCGTCATCGCGGAGGCCTTCGCCCGGGCGGCCGGGGCCCCGCCGGAACCCGTCGACGTCGGGATGCCCGTCCCGGGGATGCGCCTGGTCCGCCTGCCCGACGGTCTGGGCACGAGCCGCCTCGCCGCCGACGCCCTGCGGGACCGGGCGCCCGCCGAACTCGGCGTGGAAGCCGCGTTCACCAGCTTCGACGGACTCGGCTACCTCCGGCTGTCCGCCCACGTCTACAACACCCCCGAGGACTACGAGCACTTCGCCGCCGACTGCGTTCCCGCCGTGGCGCGGTGGGCGCGTGCGGCGCGGGCGTAGTCCAGGACCACCGGCGCCGCCGTACGGCGGCCACCCGGGCGCACACCGACTTCGGTGACGGCGCCGCACACCTTCGGCGCCCCGCCACCGACCATCGGCCGACTGCGCCGTCCGCCGCGCCCCGGCACGGCGGAGGAGGTGTGCGGCGCGGCCCGCGGCTCAGCGGCAGTCGTAGCGCAGCCCGGCCCGCGCCGCCCCTCCGTCCGGGGACAGCACCCGCAGTTCCGCCGAGGCGGCGTAGCGCCCCCGCCCCCGGAAGGTCCACAGCAGATGCAGCAGCACCTCACGCCGCCCCTCGGCGACGGTCGCGTGCAGGACGCCGGAGGACGTGCCGTCGCTGCGGACCCAGCGGTAGGCCAGCTCACCGGGCCGGCCGTCGGTCCGTACGACACCGACGACGTCCGCCGTCCGGTCGCAGCCGGTGGCCCGCTGAGGGGCCGTCACCGCGACCGCGCGCACCGAGAGGCCCGACGTGGGCGGCTGCCGCCACAGCAGGAACAGGACGGCCGCCAGCAGCACCAGCACGGGCAGCGTGTGCCGCCGCAGCCGACGGCGCGGACGCCTGGGCGGCGCCGCGGGCACGGGCGTCGTGGGTACGGCGTACGACCGGGTGGCGGTGACACCGGGGCCGAAGCGCAGGACGGTCCCGGCGACGTCGCCATGGAGCGTGCCGCCGCCCGCGGGGGCCGGCACCGTGGTGTCGTCGCCGGGACGCACGACCCAGTGGCTGTCGAGCACGGTGGCGCTGTAGTCGTCCTGTTCCGGCGGTGCGGGCCGGCGGTCCTGAGGGATGCTCATCGCAGCACGCACCGCCTCGTCAGGAGCTGCTGGGACGCCCCGCCGTCCGCCGACGCGGGACTGGTCGTGGCCTGCACGGTCCAGTAGCAGCCGGTCCCCTGGAAGGTGTGGTCGACGGTCAGCGTGTACTGCGTGGCGCCGCTGCGCCGGTACGACACGGCCGCGCCGTCCGCGCTCCCCGCCTGCCCCGCCGCGTCGCCCGAGAACCAGGCGAGCGTGACGGAGACGGGGCCGGTGCCGTCCGTGGTGACCGTGACCGTCGTGGTGGCCGTGTCGGTGCCCGTCTGCCGGAAGTCGGACACCGTGACCTCCTTGACGGCCGTGGAGGCGGACGGGGAGGGGGAGGTGCTGGTCGACGTGCTGGGGGACGTGCTGGGGGACGCGGACGGGGAGGGACTCGCCGAGGCGTCCGGCGACGGAGGCGGATCGGTGACGGAGGCCGGCGGCGACCCCGCGTCGTCCGGGCCGTGGCCGGAGGGCGAGCCGCCGGGGGCCGGGGAACTCCCGGTGGCGGACGGGCTGGGCGGTGCCGCGGACGACGGGGGCGGGCTCGAAGCGGTCGGCTGCGTGGGAGTGGTGGTGGCCAGGGCCTGCGTCTCCTGCCCCGAGCTCCTCCCCGCGCCCTGCCCGATGCCCTGGCCCAGCAGGAGAGCGACGAGCACGGCGGCCGCCGCCACGGCCACCCCCGGCCAGGTGGGCCGCCACGTGTGCAGCCGTCCCCCGGCCGCGTCCCGGCCGCCGAGAACGGTGCGCGCCGTGTCGGTCGTCGTACCGGGGTCCGTGGTACGGCCGGAGGGGAGCAGGAACAGCAGCAGCGCCACCAGCGCGGCCAGCCGGCCCCGGCCGCGCTCCTCCCAGTCCTCCCCGTAGTGCGCCACGGCCACCCGCTCCAGTTCCGCCACGAAGGCCGCCGCGTCCGCGGGCCGCTCCGCCGCGGACTTGGCCAGCCCCCGCCGGACCAGCCCGCGCACCGCTTCGGGGACCTCCTCCACGGGGACCGGATCCGTGGTGTGCTGCAGTGCCAACTGGGCCAGGTTCTCCCCGGCGTAGGGCTTGCGGCCGGTGAGGCACTCGAAGAACGTGGCGGTCGCCGCGTACACGTCCCCCGCGGGCGAGGCCGGCGCGCCGGCCCACTGCTCGGGGGCCATGTAGGCGGGCGTGCCCGCGACCCCGGCCCTGACCCCGGCGTCCACCGCGATGCCGAAGTCGACGAGCTTGGACACCCCGTCCGGGGTGACCAGGACGTTGGCCGGCTTGTAGTCCCGGTGCACGACCCCGGCCCGGTGCGCGTCGGACAGCCCCAGCAGCGAGCCCTTCAGCACGGTCAGCGCGGACTCCGGCGACAGGGGGCTCTGCCGGACCAGCACGGTCCGCAGGGAGACGCCGTCCACCAGCTCCATGACGATCGCGGCGCCCTCCGGTGCCTCCACGTACTCGTAGAAACCGGCCACGTGCGGACTCTCCAGTCCGCCCAGGAGCTCCGCCTCGGCCCGGAAACCGCGCACGAACCCCGGCCGCGTGCGCAGCGACTCACTGAGGTACTTCACGGCCACCGGCAGCCCGGTCGGCTCGTGCACGGCCAGCACCACCCGACCGCTGGCCCCCGAACCGAGCTCGAGCGACTCGGAGTACCCCGGTACGGCCCATGTGCTCATCGCCAACCCCCTGCCTCGACGCCCCCGCGCCTCGATGGCCACGGAACGCGGGCCACGGCTCCTGAGACACATTTTCGGCCAGTGCGGTTGCAGGGACGTTCCCGACCGACGTCCGGGCGACGCCGAACCGCTGTGCGATAGTGGGGCGCCATGATTTCCGTGGCCCACGGCTTGCCGAACCTGACCGAGAGCGGAAGAAGGCGCAGGAACGCCGCTGTCCTCGTCGTGGCCGGACTCCTGTTGTTCACGGGGTGCGAGGACTCCCTGGGCGCGCCGCCCCCGCCGCCGGACGGGCCGTCCGCCCTCACGGCCTGTGTGACGGCCGACGACGAGCTGATCGCCGACGTGAACGACGACGGGCTTCCCGACCGAGTCGCGGACCCCTCGGGTTACGGAGCCGGCCTCGCCATCACCTTCGGCGTCGGCACGGCCCACGAGACGACGTCCCGGCCACGCGACCTGGCCGACCACGCCGGGGAGCACCAGAGCCAAGTGCGAGCCGCCGTGGCGGACTTCGACCGCGACGGATGGAGCGACCTCGTCGTCGTGGCCGGCCGGAGGCAGGGCGGCGACGACCCGATCCCGCCCAAGGTCGCCGAGCTGCGGCTGGGCCCCTTCTCCGACTCCGGCCGCTCCCGGCGGATTCGCCGTCTCGACCTCGGCGCCACGCAGAACATCGCCGTCGCAGACTTCGACCACGACCGCTACCCCGACCTCGGGGCGTTCACGTACGTGGGCGACGGCGTGTTCAG
This sequence comes from Streptomyces sp. NPDC002588, assembly GCF_040295925.1. Classification (NCBI taxonomy): domain Bacteria; kingdom Bacillati; phylum Actinomycetota; class Actinomycetes; order Kitasatosporales; family Streptomycetaceae; genus Streptomyces; species Streptomyces sp. NPDC002588. The sequence continues at coordinate 57,661 of NZ_JBEOWF010000029.1, read as the reverse complement.
CAGAGAGGCCCGCCTCGGTGAGCGCGCCCGCGGACTCGGCCCGGACACCAGGGAGTTCACCGAGGACAACGTGGACCCGGGGAACCGCGACTCGGTCGCCTTCCCCAACGCGGGCCTGGCGCCCTTCTATCCACCGTGCGGAAGCGACGACACGGCACCCGGCGCGTGACAAACGCGTTGGGATTGTCACTGTCGTGTTGAAGAATGCGTGGCCGTAGAGATCAACTACGCCCGGACAGGGTAAACGGTGGGGAGCCGCCGTTCCGAGAAGAGGTCACCGCCGATGCCGCCCGCCGCCGATCAGTCGCCCGCCCGCACTCCGCTGACCCGTGCCGAAGCCGAGGTCCTGCGGATCATCTGCGACGCCCGCCACCCCGTGTTCGTCACCGTGCACACCAACGGGCGCCGCAGATACAGCTACTGGCGGCCGCTGGACTCCGCGACCGGCCGGGGCGGCTGCTACGTCGCCCTGCCCACCGAGGAGTGCGACCGACTGCAGGCGGCAGGCCGAATATCGCTCGGCGAGCCCGTGGCCGACCCCCACCGGACGACGTACCGGGTCCGCTCGGTCGGGCGCGCCCCCATCGCGGCCCCGCGCCCGCCGCGCGTACCCGCCCTGCGCGTCGTCCGTGACCGGGGCGCCCGCGCCGCCTGACAGTCCGGCGCGGGGGCGTTGTCAGTGGTGGCAGGCAGGATGAGCCGCATGACAACACCTGGTGCAGTGATCGTGGATGCCGTCGCCTACGCGCAGGCGGTCGAGGACGCGGTGCGGGCGGCCGCGGCCTACTACGCGGGCGGTACCTCCGCGCTGGACGACGACGCCTACGACCGGCTGGTGCGGGGAATCGCGGCATGGGAGGCCGAACACCCCGGGCAGGTGCTGCCCGACTCGCCGACCGGCAAGGTCGCCGGCGGCGCCGCGGAGGGGGACGTGCCCCACACGACCGCGATGCTGAGCCTGGACAACGTGTTCTCGGCGCCGGAGTTCACCGCCTGGACCGCCTCACTGGCCCGCCGTGCCGGCCATGACGTGACCCGGTTCAGCGTGGAGCCCAAGCTCGACGGACTGGCGATCGCCGCCCGCTACTCCCAAGGCCGGCTGACCCGGCTGATCACCCGCGGCGACGGGACGGCCGGGGAGGACGTCTCGCACGCGATCGGCACCGTCGAGGGCCTCCCGGACCGGCTGACCGAGCCCGTCACGGTCGAGGTGCGCGGCGAGATCCTCATGACGACCGCCCAGTTCGAGCACGCCAACGAGGTGCGCACCGCGCACGGCGGACAGCCCTTCGCCAACCCCCGAGGCGCCGCCGCGGGCACCCTGCGCGCCAAGGACCGCGCCTACACCGTGCCCATGACGTTCTTCGGCTACGGCCTGCTGCCCCTGCCCGGCACCGACCCGACGCTCGCCGACGCCCTCACCGAGAGCGCCCACAGCGAGCTCATGACCCGCACCGGCGGCTACGGCGTGAACACCACCGCCACCACCGCGGTGCCCGGCACCACGGCCACGACCGTCGAAGAGGTCCTGGCCCGTGTCCAGGAGATCGCCGCCCTGCGGGCGGACCTGCCGTTCGGGATCGACGGGATCGTGATCAAGGCAGACCTGGCGGCCGACCAGCGGGCCGCCGGATCGGGCTCGCGGGCCCCGCGCTGGGCGATCGCCTACAAACTCCCGGCCGTGGAGAAGATCACCCGCCTGCTCGCGGTGGAGTGGAACGTCGGCCGCACCGGCATCATCGCCCCGAGAGGCGTCCTGGAACCGGTCGAGATCGACGGCTCCACCATCACCTACGCCACCCTCCACAACCCGGCCGACATCACCCGCCGCGACCTGCGCCTGGGCGACCACGTCATGGTCCACCGGGCCGGCGACGTCATCCCCCGCATCGAGGCCCCCGTCGCCCATCTGCGCACCGGCGACGAACAGCCCATCGCCTTTCCCGACGCCTGCCCCCGCTGCGGCGCCGGCATCGACACCGGCGAACAGCGCTGGCGCTGCGAGAACGGCCGCAACTGCCACCTCGTCGCCTCCCTCTCCTACGCCGCCGGCCGCGACCAGCTCGACATCGAGGGCCTCGGCCACACCCGGGTGGTGCAGCTCGTCGAGGCCGGCCTGGTCACCGATCTCGCGGACCTGTTCACCCTCACCCGCGACCAGCTCCTCGGTCTGGAGCGCATGGGGGAGACCAGCACCGACAACCTCCTCGGCGCCCTCACCAGAGCCAAGGGACAGCCCCTGTCCCGGGTCCTGTGCGCCCTCGGCGTCCGCGGCACCGGCCGCTCCATGTCCCGCCGTATCGCCCGGCACTTCGCCACCATGGACGCGCTGCGCGCCGCCGACGCCGAGGCGATCCGGCGGGTGGAGGGCATCGGCACCGAGAAGGCCCCGTCCATCGTCGCCGAACTCGCCGAACTCGCCCCGCTCATCGACCGGCTCACCGCGGCCGGCGTCAACATGACCGAACCGGGCGCCACGCCCCCGCCCGCCGCGGACGAGCCGTCCCCTGAGCCGGCCGCGGCCGGTCCGCTGGCCGGCATGGCCGTGGTGATCACCGGCGCGATGACCGGCCCCCTGGAGAAGCTCAGCCGGGGCGAGATGAACGAACTCGTCGAACGGGCGGGCGGCCGTGCCTCCTCCAGCGTCTCCAGGAAGACCGCACTGGTCGTCGCCGGAGAGGGCGCAGGCTCCAAGCGCACCAAGGCCGAGTCACTGGGTGTGCGCCTGGCCACCCCGGACGAGTTCGCCGCGCTGGTCGCCGACCATCTCGACACGGGCGTGTAGCGGCCGCCGTGCCGGTCCCCGCCCCTGCGCAGACCGGCGCGGCCGCCCGCGCCCGCACGTCACGGCCTGCGGGCGAGACCGCCGTGCTCCGCGACGACGTTTCCGTCCTCTGGTCGGGGAGTGCATCGGTCAGAGCACGACCTACGTCCCAACAAGACGATTCCGTACAGCAGTTCACGTTTCCTGTCGTTCCGGACCTCCGACGCTACTCTGGCCCGGTGATGGTGGGCACCACAGAGACCCGGCTCGTCGTACTGCGCGGCAACTCCGCCTCCGGGAAGTCCTCGGTCGCGGCAGGCGTCCGCCACCGGTTCGGACGGGGAGTGGCCCTGGTCGGACAGGACAACCTTCGCCGGATCGTCCTGCGGGAGAGGGACCGTCCCGGCGCGGCGAACATCGGCCTCATCGACACCGTCGCCCGCTACGCACTCGACGCCGGCTACCACGTCGTCCTCGAAGGCATCCTGCAGGCCGACCGCTACGGCGAGATGCTCGCCCGGCTGCGCACCGAGCACCGAGGTCCCACCCACGCCTACTATCTGCACGTGCCGTGGGAGGAGACCCTCGCCCGGCACGCCACCAAACCGATCGCCCACGAGGTCGGCGAGGCACAACTGCGCGACTGGTACCGCGAGCTCGATCTGCTGCCCGACGACGTCGAGACCGTCATCGGCGCCGACAGCACCCTGTCCCGGACCGTCGACCGCATCATGCGCGAAACCGGCCTGGACACCCTGCCCGCACGGCCGTGACGGGCTCACTGCCGGGCCGGTGTCCGCATGAAGAGGGCGGCGAGGCGGCCGGAGAGGGCCTCGGCGGCCGCACTCGGGCCGACCGGCCCGGCTCCCGTGATCAGTACGCCGATGCCCGCCGCCGGGTCAGTCGACCGGCCAGGTGTGCACCGGAGCGTTGAGATGCATGTAGTCGATGTACAGCTGGGTCATCCGGCGCAGCGCCTCGTGGCGGCCCGCGTGACCGGCGTCGGCGAAACGGTGGAAGGTCTCCTTCTGCCAGACGGCCCCGTTGCGGGCGGTGACGCAGCGCTGCTCGATGACGCCGAGCAGCGGCTCCCGCCACGCCTCGTCCATGCCGGAACGCTCCAGGCCGCGGTGCGCCAGCGGCAGCAGCCGGCGCAGCACGAGTTCGGGGACCGGGACCTCGCCCGTCCCGGGCCAGTACAGCCGGGCCTCGATGCCGTGCCGCGCCGCCTGGTGCAGGTTGTCCTCGGCGGCCTGGAAGGACATCCGGGACCACACCGGCCGCTCCTCCTCGACCAGGGCGCGGGTGAGGCCGTAGTAGAACGCGCCGTTGGCGAGGGTGTCGGCGACGGTCGGCCCGGCCGGCAGACAGCGGTTCTCCACGCGTACGTGCGGCTGGTCGTGGGCGACGGCGTACACCGGACGGTTCCAGCGGTAGATCGTGCCGTTGTGCAGGGTGAGTTCGCCCAGTTCGGGGATGTCGCCCTGGTCCAGGGTCTTCGCGGGGTCCTGCTCGTCGCACAGCGGCAGCAGCGCCGGGAAGTAGCGCAGGTTCTCCTCGAACAGGTCGAAGACACTGGTGATCCACCGTTCCCCGAACCACACCCGCGGCCGTACCCCCTGCACCTTGATCTCCTGCGGGCGGGTGTCGGTGGCCTGCTCGAACAGCGGGATACGGCTCTCGTGCCACAACTCCTTGCCGAACAGGAACGGCGAGTTGGCCGCCAGTGCCACCTGTACTCCGGCGATCGCCTGCGCCGCGTTCCAGTAGCGGGCGAACTCCCGCGGCTCGACCTGGAGGTGGAACTGCGTGCTGGTGCACGCGGCCTCCGGGGTGATGGTGTCGGCGTACGTCCGCAGCCGGTCGACCCCGTCCATCTCGATCCGCAGGTCCTCACCGCGCGCCGCGAAGACCTGGTCGTTGAGCAGCCGGTAGCGCGCGTTCTCCGACAGCGCTCCTTCGCCGACGTCCTTCTGCCGCAGGGTGGGCAGGATGCCGATCATGATCAGCCGGGTGTCGGCCGACCCGGCGCGTTCCTCGGCGTGGTTGAGCGCGGCCCGGATCTCGGACTCCCAGGCGTCCGGACCGCCCTCGGTCAGCCGGCGCGGCGCCACGTTGATCTCCAGGTTGAACCGGCCCAGCTCGGTCGACCAGGCGGGGTCCGCGATCGCGTCCAGCACCTCGGTGTTGCGCATCGCCGGCTCGGCCTCGTCGTCGACCAGGTTCAGTTCGATCTCCAGCCCCACCTGGGGCCGCCCGGACTCGAACCGCTCCTCGCGCAGCATCTGCGCGAGGACGTCGAGGCATTCCTGCATCTTGATCCGGTAACGGCGGCGGTCCTCGCGGGTGAAGACCAGCGCCGGGACATCGCGACCCATCGGCCCTCCCGGCTCGTGGCTGCTCGACGCCTCACCCTCCAGCGTCGCACCGCCGGGCGTCCCCTACCACGCGGACCGCGGCCGGCGACCGCCCACCCGGTGATCGGCGCGGTGCCCACGCCCCCGGAACCCGTCCGCGGCGCCGGACACGGGCAGGGCGGCGGCTGTCGGCCATGCCTGCTTCGCCGAGTCGGCGGTGGCGGTCGGCCCAGCGCCGGGCGGTGGTCGGTGAGACCTGGAAACGCTCGGCAGCCCGGCGCGGCGGCCGGCCGTCCTCGACCACGCAGCGCGCCAGACGCAGGAGGCCCTGTCCGTACCGTCGTCCAGCGGGCCGTCAGGTGGTCTCCGGTTCGGCGCGCAGCTTCAGGTGGTTGCGCGGGTCCCGCAGGAGCCCCTCGTTGGACGGGTCGGCCAGCATCCGCTTGACCACCGGCGCGGGCATCCTGACGACCACCGGGTCGGGGAGGACCACCTCCTGCGCGGCCGTCGACCGCCGGCCCGTCACCCGGTCGGTCACCTGCGCCACCACCCGCACCTCCAGCCTGAACTGCACCAGCACCGATTCGAACTTGGGCTTGTGCAGCGGCATCGAGCCGGCGGAGTTCGCGGCCGTGTCGGTGCCGCTGCCGCTGCCGTCCATCGTGCCGAGGAACTGGTTCGTCCGGAACTCGTCGGCGTTCAGCACCCCCGCGCCGAACATGCCGCGCGCCGTCCTGCCGTGCTCGTTCGCCTGCTGCCCGTCCGTGCCCGTCGGGCGCGGCGCGTCGAGGCCGCTCTGCGCGACGGTCTCGAAGGTCATCTTGTCGCCCACGCCCAGCACCCGGCCCCGGCGCAGCCGGGCGTGCAGCGAGGTGTGCAGGTCCTGACCGGTGGCGCCGGTCGCGTGCACCGGCGGGAGGTCGACGCCCGCGGCGGTCAGCAACGGCAGCGCGGCGGTCAGCCACTCCGTGGAGACGGCTTCGCGCAGCAGATGGAACGGCGCCTCGCCGCCGGTGCGGAACCGCGCGTTCCCGCCCGCCCGCTTGACCGCCTCGTCCACCGCTTGCTGCACCCTGGGCGCCCCCCGGAACCCGTTGACCTGGGCCTCCATGGGCAGCCGCACTCCGTTGGACCGCCACGCGCCGAGCCGCTCGGTGCCGGTCTGCTCGACGGGGACGACATGCCGGCCCACCCGCTCGGGCTCCACGGGGGAGAGTTTCGCCAGGGCACGCAGGTCGGCGGCCAGGACCCGATGGACCAGGCTCAGGCCCGTCAGCTTGTACAGGGCTGTCCGGCGGTTGCCCGAGAAGATCTCGAGGCTCGCCTCGAGCGGTACCTTCATCCGGGCGGACGGCGCGGACGACGCCTCGGCGACGGTCTTCACGCCCAGCTGGGCCCGCCCGACGCTCACGGAGCGCCGGGAGTCGCTCGCCGACACGCCGAGGCCGGCGGCCGCCCCCGCGCTCTTCAGCTGCCCGGTGCCGCCCTCGGGCTTCCCCGAACCGGCGAGGACCCCCTCGACACCCCGGGTGTCGCTCTCGTCGTGGGCGGCGGCCCGCTGGGCGGCGGCGGAGGTGATGTACTCCATGTCCCGGCCGTCGGAGGCCTGCTCCAGGTGTGTGCCCGGTCCGGTCCTGCGCAGGCTGAACACCGCCCGGTAGGGCCGCTTGCGCCCGTCGAACAGCTCGACCCCCACGCCCCCGTCCATCGCGCTCGACAGCAGTCCGGCCGAGCCGTCCCGGTCGAGCACCCGCAGCAGCCGCTGCACGTTGTCGTTCCGGTCCGTCAGCCGGGTGCGCGGCAGCAGGTCGTCGGCGAGGGGCGCGCCGAGTCTGCCGCGGATCCCCTCCAGCAGCGGCACGAAGTCGGGCAGGTCCTCGATCATGCCGAAGCCGAGGGGCAGGCCCGCGGCCAGGGAGGGTTCGCGGGCCGGCCGGGTGCCCGGGGCGGTGCCGCCCGGACCAGCCGCCGCGGCCTCGCGCGTCTTCCCCGTTCGCGAGGCCTCGGCGTCCCCCTTGCCGGGCGCCTTCGTGCCCGAGCCGGAGGCCGCCGTCTCGTCGCGCTCCTCCTCGCCGGGCACCTTCAGCCCCGCCGCCCGCAGCTGGGCGGCGGTCAGCCACACGGCGACGCCCGCCGGCACCGTACGGCCGCCGCGCGCCACGTACGGGCCGCCGCCCGTCACGGCGACCTCGGCGACCATCCGCACCACGAGGTCGCACTGGACGAGGTAGAGCGGGTTCTTGCGGGAGGTGTGCGCGTTGCGTTCGACGGTGCCGGCGAGCGTGTTCGCCGCGGTGTCGCCGTGGCCCAGGGTGCGGCCGGCCGCGACGCCCTCGGCGACCCGCCACTCGGTGCCGTTCTCCGCGCCCGTCAGCCCGCCCTGCACCGTGGTGTTGTGGCTCCTGCCCTCCTGGCCGGTGACCTGGTGCCCGCCCAGGACGAAGGTCTCGGTGCCCGCCCCGGTGCCCTGGTGCACGATCCGCGGGGCGGTCAGCGCGAACCGGGTGCCGACCGCGCCGTTCAGCTCGGCCAGCCGGCGCGCGTAGCGCAGGTTCTGCACCACCCAGCCCGCGGAGACCGCCTGCCGCAGCGCCGACGTCACGGCCTGCGGACTGAACCGCTCCTCGATCGCGAGCCTCGGCGCGAGCCCCTCCGACTCCAGCGCCCGGTCCTTGCGGATGCGCCCGTCGGGTTCCTGACGGTTGCGTGCGGCGGCCCGCGACAGCAGGTCGAACGCCAGGTCCCGCACGGGCCTGCCGTCGCCGACCGTCTCCACCAGCGTCCAGTCCCGCACCCCGCCGCCGCCCAGCTGCTGCGGGGCCAGCCCGGCCAGATCGCCGATGCCCGCGGCCGCGAAGGACGCGGGCCTGTCGTGGTGTTGCGCCCTGCGTGACGTCGTCCCGGTGTCGAGCCGCTGCTTGCCGGCGTCATCCAGGGTGAACGCCGTGGGGGTGAGCAGCCGTACGTCCTGCGCGTCGAGGGGCAGCGTGTCGATGTCCTCGACCGTGGGCATGTCCTGGCCCGGCGCGCCCGGGGTCAGAGTGCGGGCGGTCTTGCGCTGCCGGCTCGTCATGGTGACGCCGACGTTCAGGCTCAGCGACCCGCCGAACACGCTCGCGGTCTCCGAGCCGTTGGTGAGGACGTCGGTGCGCAGGGTCGGCCCGGCCTGCCCGCGACGGGTCGTCGTACGCCCCTTCTCGCCGCGCACGGAGGCCGTCAGGGCGCCCGGGATCAGCCGGAACTGGCCGAGCGCCATCCCGGACACGGTCCGCGAACTGGCGCGGCCGCTCTGCACGTTGCTCGTGACACCCGTGTGCGAGCGCACCAGCCAGTCCCGGGTGTCGCCCCGATAGCCCGTCTCCGTCAGGGATCCGGTCACCTTCACCTGCACGTCGTGCGTGTGGAGGCGGGACTTGCGGCGCAGCCGCACCCGGATGCCCGACGACAGCAGCTGGTCCTTGTTGACCCGCAGGTTGGTCTCCGACAGTACGGTGACCAGCTCCCGGTAGTTGCGCCGCTGGACCTCGGCCTCCTCCGGGCTCGGCTCACGTGTGCGCTCCTCCTCGCCGAACGCCGGCAGATAGCCGGCGAGCCGGGGATCGGTGGCGAACAACTGCTGCACGGCCCGCATCATCGGCGCGGTGTCCAGCCGGCTGATCGCCACGCTGGAGCCCATCGCCCCGAACGGCAGATGCCGTACGAGGTGCCGGGGCGCCTCGCTCTCGTCCGCCTGCTCGTCGACGGCCCTGGCCTTTCCCTTCCCCTTGCCCGCGCCCTGGCTCTCGTCCTCGGCCGTCGTCGTGGGCGCCGGTGGCCGCTCGACGAACTCACCGGCGGTCACGCCCTCCGGCAGCGGCAGCCCCAACTCCTTGGCCTCGTCTGCCCGCAGGCTGATCCAGACCCGCATCGAGTGGTGCGCCGTACGACCGCCGCCATGCGCCCGGGTCAGCGGCGAGGCCGGTCCGCTGCCCTCGACGGTGAACAGGACCGTGCCCAGATACAGCACTTTCTCGCCGCGCACCTCCGCGCCCTGCCTGCTGGACACGGTCTGCTCGGCCACCGTGAACCGCGCCTGGCGCGCGCCGGCCACCGGCATGACGGTGCCGCGGACGGCGGCCGCGTTGCCGAGGACGCCGAACCCCGCCGCAGGACCTACGCCGACGGTACCGCCGCGCCCCTTGGCCGCGGTGTCCGTGACCCCGTGCTGGGCCTGCTGGTGGGTGCGCAGCTGGGTCTTGCCGGTGCTCCAGCCGGGCGCCAGCTCGGTGATCGCGGCCCGCATCCGGTAGGTGCCGGTGGTGGTGCCGTCCCGGCTGGTCAGATCCTCGCCGACCACGCCGTCGCGCAGCAGCCGCGGCAGGTCCTCCAGCACCGTCGAGGTGGCGGTGGCCTCGTACAGCCGGGCCCGGCCGGGGGCGCCTGGCCAGGTCAGGGACGGGTGTAGGGCCGAGGCGACCGCGTCGAACAGCCCGCCGCCGCCCTGGTGCGGGCCGGCGTCGTCGGAGACGGCGAGCGGAGCCATGGAGTCGGCCAGCGACACCGCCCGCGCCGTGTCCTCCTCCACCGGAGCAGGCGTCGGCGGCGCCTGCGCGGCGACCGGCACCAGATGCTCCACCGGCACCCGCATGGTGAGCGTGCCGGGCCTGCTGAAGCGCTCCGCGCGGCCGCCGTCCTTCTTGATCCGCACGAGACAGCGCACCTTGCGCGGCACCTCCACGGACCCCTTGTCGCTGCGCAGCACCCGCGGCTCCGCCACGCCGCGCTGGGTGCGCGAGTCCCGGGACGACTGGAAGGGCTGGGCGTTGACGGTGGCCGCCGCGCCCGCCCACACCGCGGGCGCCGCCGGGACCAGCCCGAACGCGGTGAACGACACACCCTTCGACGCGGACGAGCCCGCACTGTGGGCGACGGCGGCGGAGGTGTTGTGCTGCATGTCCACCTTGGTGGCCGCGCCCTCGGTGTCCGGGCCGGCGGCCGGGAAGACGGGGGGCCGGTCGTCGTCGGCGGGGGAGAGGCTCACCGTCACGTCGTAACGGTCGGTGCCCCGGGCCCCGTTGACGGCGAAGGCCCGGCCGCGCCCGTAGAACGACTCGGGCCGGCCCGCCAGTTCCGCGCCGATCTCGGCGACGACCCCGTCGCGGTGCCCGGTCTTCTCGGCCAGGAGGGTCGTGACGAACTCGTGGCCGGTGAGCCCGGACGCCGTCGACAGCCCTCCGGCCTCCATGGACCGCAGATACGGCGGGAGTTCCAGGGCGTCGTCGTCGACCTCCGCGATGGACTCCAGGACCGGATCGAGCGAGCGGCCCGCGGTGGGACGGCCGACGGTGGAGCGGCCGGCGCCGGGACGTCCGGCGGTGGAGGGGCCCGCGCCGTGCAGGGCCGCGACCGTGGCCGCGTTGCCCGCGGTCTGCTGAAGGCCCAGCAGGGGGTTCGGTCGGTCGCTGCGACCGGCGGTCCGGGGCGCGCGGGTCGCCAGCGGGGACCGGTCGCGGGCACTGCCGTGGCGGTCCTGGCCCGCCTGCTGATGATCTGGCACGCGCGTCAGCGTAGGGACGCCCCGCGGGCCGCGCGGACCTCCCCGCGCAGTGTTCAACTCCCGTATACCCAAAGGTCGTCGGGCACCCGCCCGGGACGCCGGCCGCCGCCCGCCGGGAGGCCCGGCGTGCGCCGCCACCGGCGCCGGCGCAGACTGGCCGGGTGACCGGAACGCACGGTCACCGGCGTCACCCGAACCGTCCGGAACTACGCGGCCGGCGTGGGCCTCGCCGTCTACGGCAGCATGCTGACCCACGCCATGACCGACAACGTCGTGGACACCCTCCGGCAGCGCGGGGTGCCCTCGGACACGGCGCACTCCGTGGCCCGGGACGTGACCGAGGCCGTCACCGGGAACGCGGACGCCCGCACGCCCGACGGCGACGGCCGGGCCGCGACGACCATGCACGACGCGATGTCGGCGATCCGTCTGGACTTCGCAGAGGCGAACCAGTGGGTGTTCTACGGCATGGCCGTCGCCCTCGGCATCGGCTACTTCTGCGCCCTCCGCCACCCGGGCGGCCGGGGCACACCGGCTGCCGGGGAGCCCCAGGCGAAGACGCCGGGACGGACGCCGGTCCCGCACTGAGCACGGGCCCCGCGCGTCTCAGCTCGCCGTGTCGGTGAGGAGGCGCCAGCCAGGGGCGTAGTTGCCGTGCAGGACCAGGGACGCGGCGCCGATCGCGCCGACGGTGTCGCCGATGACGCTCCGCTCGATCGTCACGCGGCGGATGGAGCGGGCCACCGAGGTCCGGTTGACGGCCTGGTCGATCTCCTCGAGCAGGATCGGCTCGATGCCGCGCAGCGCCTCGCCGCCCAGCACGACCCGGCTGACGTCCAGCAGGCTGACGGCGCCCCGGGTGGCCTGGGCCATCCGGCGGGCGGCGCGGCGCACCACGTCGACGGCGTCCGGGTCGCCGGTGCGGGCGGCCCGGCGCAGTGCCTTCCAGTCGTCGTGCGGGGACTCGGGGGTGCCGGTCAGCCCGATGCGGTCGGCGGCGGCCCGGCCGTGCAGGCGCAGCAGGTCGTCGATGATCGCGGCCGGACTGCAGTAGGGACCGAGACAGTCGGTGGCGCCGCAGGCGCAGACCCGGTCGCCCGGTTCGACGGGCATGTGGCCGAACTCCCCGGCGTTGCCCGTGCCGCCGTGCAGCACCGTGTTGTCGAGGACGATCCCGGCGCCGATGCCGGTGCCCAGGTAGATGAAGAGGAAGCTGCCGGCCCGGGACTCGCCGCCGATCCAGCGCTCGCCTATCGCGGCGGCGGTGGCGTCGTTGTCCAGGGCGACGGGCAGGCCGGTGGCCGAGGTGAACATCTCCACCAAGGGCACCCGGCCCCACCCCGGCAGGTTCGGCGGCGAGACCACACAGCCCGAGGAGCCGTCGATCGGTCCCGGCGCGGCGATGCCCAGGCCGAGCAGTCTGGTGGCGTCCACCGCCGAGCGGCCGAGCAGCCGCCGGGCCGCGCGGGCCACCCGGTCCACGACGTCGGCGGGGTCGTCCGGGGCGGTGAGCCTGAGCCGCCGGCTGACGATCACCTCGCCCGCCAGGTCGACCAGGACGATCACGGCGGAGTCGGGGTCGAGATGGACGCCGATCGCGTAGGCGCCGTCGGGGCGCGGGGAGAGCAGGGTGCGGCGCTTGCCGCCGCTGGAGGGGGCGTACCCGGTCTCCGTGACGAGCCCGGCGTCGAGCAGCTTGCGGACGACGTTCGAGACGGTCTGGTTGGTCAGACCGGTGAGGGCGGCCAGCTCGACCCGGCTGACCGCGCCCCGGGTACGGATGGCGTCCAGCACGACGGCCTGGTTGTACCCGCCGACCCGCGGCAGATTCGTGCCGCCGAGCGTCGTCACTTGCCCATCACCTGACCTCCACATCATGCCCTCATCGCGCCGGTATGGCCGGAAGTTTACATGTCGGAAGCGTTGACTTAATCCATCCATTGGATTTAGCTGTCGCCCACCAAACCGGGTCGAAGGGCCGGTCACGCGAGGTGGTGTGAGGGGGGGCGCCGCCCCGCGTGAGCTGTCGCGGTCCGCCTCCCAGCGCGGCTCTCCCGCAGGTTTTCCGTCCGGAGGAACCACAGTGCGTCTGAAACTCGTCACCGCCGCCGCCCTCACCGCAGTCACCGCCCTGGCCGCCACCGGCTGCGGCTCCGGCTCCTCCGGGAGCTCGAGCAAGTCGATCAAGGTCGTCTACTGGCAGAACCTCAACAGCGCGAACAAGCTCCAGGCGAACTACCTCGCCTCGATGGTGAAGGAGTTCACCAAGGCCAATCCGGGTACCAAGGTGAACCTCGTCCCGGTGACCGCCTCCGAGAACGACTACTACACCAAGATCCAGCTGATGATGCGGTCCCCGTCGACCGCCCCCGACCTGGTCTACGAGGACACCGCGCTGATCAACTCCGACATCGCGGGCGGCTACCTCAAGCCCCTGGACGCCTACACCGCGAAGTGGGCCGACTGGTCGAACTACGCCGCGGCGGCCAAGGGCGCGGTCACCGGCGCCTCCGACGGCAAGGTGTACGGCGTACCGGACAACACCGACACCCGCGGCATCTGGTACAACAAACAGCTCCTCCAGAAGGCCGGCGTGTCCGTGCCCTGGCAGCCGAAGACCTGGGCCGACGTGCTGGCCGCCGCCAGAAAGATCAAGGCGAAGCTGCCCGGCGTCACCCCCATGAACATCTACACCGGCACCGCCGGCGGCGAGGCGTCCTCCATGCAGGGCTTCGAGATGCTGCTGTACGGCACCCCGGCCGGTGACAAGTCCCTCTACGACGCGAGCCAGAAGAAGTGGGTGGTGGGCAGCCAGGGCTTCAAGGACGCGCTGACGTTCGTCCACACCGTCTTCAGCGAGAAGCTCGGCCCGTCCGTCGACCAGGCACTCGGCGCCAACTTCGGCACCACCGTCGGCACCGAGCTGATCCCCGAGGGCAAGCTCGCCATCGACATCGACGGCTCCTGGATGCCCAACAACTGGGGCTCGACCAGCGCCAAGCCGTGGAGCGCCTGGCAGAGCACGATGGGTACGGCGGCCATGCCGACGCAGAACGGCCAGGCCCCGGGCAAGACATCGATGTCGGGCGGCTGGGCCTGGTCGATCCCCGCGAAGGCGGGCAACCCCGACCTGGCCTGGAAGTTCCTCGAGTCCATCCAGACGAAGACCGGCTCGGCGAAATGGAACGCGCTCAACGCCACCATCGCCACCCGCACCGACGTCGCCACCGACCCGACGTATCTGAAGGCCGTCCCCACGAACGAGTTCTTCACCGCCCTGGTCGCCGACACCCACTACCGGCCCGGTCTGCCCACCTACAACCAGGTCTCCACCGCCATCCAGAAGGCCATGGAGTCCGTGACCACCGGCCAGGCCTCCGTCGACAAGGCCGCCGCCACCTACGACAGCGACGTGGCCGCCGCGGTCGGCGACGACAAGACGGTCAAGGCCACCTCGTGACCGCACTGACCTCAGCCCCCCGCGGGAGCGACGGCCGCCGCCGCTCCCGCGGGGCTCCCGCGCCCGTACGCGGTCTGCTGCGCGGCCTGCCGCTCCTGCCGGCCGTGGTCCTGCTGGCCGTCTTCCTCGCCGGTCCGATCGCCTACTGCGTGTACTACGCCTTCACCGACATGCAGCTCACCGGCACCACCGGCACCCACTTCACCGGCTTCGACAACTTCACCCGCGCGTTCAAGGACAGCGACTTCCTCAATGCCGTACGGCTCACCCTGGTGTTCGTCGTCGGCTCCGCCGTCGTCGGCCAGAACACCCTGGGGCTCGCCCTCGCCGTCCTGATGGAGAAGGCGTCCAAGCCGGTCCGCTCACTCACCAACGGCGTCGTCATCGCCGCCTGGGTCCTGCCCGAGGTCGTCGCCGGCTACCTGATGTACGCCTTCTTCTACAACGAGGGCTCTCTCAACTCGATCCTCCAGGCCCTGCACCTGCCGCGGCAGAACTGGCTCTACACCCTGCCGATCCTGGCGGTCTGCCTGGCCAACGTCTGGCGCGGCACCGCGTTCTCGATGATGGTCTTCTCCGCCGCGCTCAACGACGTGCCGCGCGAGCTCGTCGAGGCCGCCGAGATGGACGGCGCCGGTCCCTGGCAGCGGCTGTGGCGGGTCACCCTGCCGGTCATCCGGCGGTCGATCCTGACCAACCTGATGCTGATCACGCTCCAGACGCTCTCCGTCTTCGGCCTGATCTACACCATGACCCGCGGCGGCCCCGGCAACAAGAGCGAGACACTCCCCGTCTTCATGTACCAACAGGCGTTCCAGAACAGCCTCATCGGCTACGGCACGGCCATCGCGCTCGTGCTGCTGGTGGTCGGCGCCCTGTTCTCCGCCGTGTACATCCGGCTGCTCCGACTGGAGGACGACTGATGGCCGTCGCCGTCAAGCCGCGCACCGGCTCCCCCGCGAAGGACCGCCCCGCCGCCCCGCGCTCGTCGCGCCGGCGCCGCGCCCGTCTCGGCCGCCTGGGCGTGAACCTCGTCCTGCTGGCGGTCTCCGTGGCCTACGTCCTGCCGCTGCTGTGGATGCTGCTCGCCTCGGTCAGCGACCTCAACACCTTCCGGCTGAAGCTGCCGAAGTCGCTGACCCTCGACAACTTCGACGCGGTCCTCAACGTGGACACCACCTACCGGCCGATGCTCAACAGCCTGCTGCTGTGCGGCTTCGCCACCCTGATCACGGTCGCGGTGTCGGTGCTTGCGGCCTACCCGCTCTCCCGCTACCGCTCGCGGCTGCACCGGCCCTTCCTCTACACCATCCTGTTCTCCACGGGGCTTCCGATCACCGCCGTGATGATCCCCGTCTACAGCATGTTCGTGCAGGTGAACCTGATCGACTCGATGCCCGGCACGACCCTGTTCCTGGCCGCCTCCGCGCTGCCGTTCGGGATCTGGCTGATGAAGAACTTCATGGACGCGGTGCCGATCGTCCTGGAGGAGGCGGCCCGCATCGACGGCGCGAACGCCATGCAGGTGCTGTGGCGGGTCGTCCTGCCGCTGATGCGGCCCGGCGTCACCGTGGTCACCATCTTCACCTTCATCGGCATGTGGGGGAACTTCTTCGTCCCCTTCATCCTGCTGCTGTCCCCGGAGAAACTCCCCGCGTCCGTCAGCGTGTTCACCTTCCTCAGTGCCCACGACCAGACCCAGTACGGGCAGCTGTCCGCCTTCTCGATCCTCTACTCGCTGCCCGTCGTGATGCTCTACCTCCTGCTGTCCCGCAAGCTCGGCGGCGGCTTCGCGCTCGGCGGCGCCCTCAAGGGCTGAGCCCCGCAGGCCCCCCACCCCCCCACGGAGAAGAGATCCATGCACAACGACCGTGAACTCACCGAGCAGCGGCTGCGCCGGGTGCTGAACGAGCGCATCCGGCCCGCCGTCCACGCCCGCGCGGTCCCGCTCCGGGTCGAGGTCTGGGACGTCCCCGGCGAGCCCGTCCCCGTGCCCGAGGGCCTGGCCGCCCCCTACCGGCCGGCGAGGACGGGCGACCGATGGGGCCCCGCCTGGTCGACGAGCTGGTTCCGGGTCAGCGGCACGATTCCCGACGACTGGGCAGGACTGCCCGTCGAGGCCGTCCTCGACCTCGGTTTCGCCACCCACTCGGCCGGATTCTCCGCCGAGGGCCTCGTCCACCGCGCCGACGGCACCGCGGTGAAGGCGCTCAACCCGCGCAACACCTGGGTGCCGGTGACCGAATCCGCCGTGGGCGGCGAGGAGTTCACCGCGTACATCGAGGCCGCCGCGAACCCCGTGGTGATGCACACCGCCCCCGGCGAACTCACCTTCGGCCCCACCGCGGTCGGCGGCCGCGCCCCCTGGCTCGGCGACCCCGCCGCCGACCCGGGCGAACCCCTCTACCGGCTGAAGCGGTTGGACCTCGCGGTGGTCGACCGGCCGGTGTACGAACTCGTCCAGGACCTCGAGGTCGTCGAGCAGCTCATGCCCGAGCTGTCCCCCGACTCCCCGCGCCGCTGGCAACTCCTGCGCGCGGCCGAACGCGCCCTGGACGCGGTCGACCTGCACGACATCGGCGGGACCGCCGCGGCCGCCCGTGCCGCGTTGGCCCCCGCCCTCGCGGCCCCCGCCCACGCCAGCGCCCACCGCATCTCCGCCGTCGGACACGCGCACATCGACACCGCCTGGCTGTGGCCGCTGCGCGAGACCGTCCGCAAGGTCGCCCGTACGGTCTCCAATGTCACCCAACTCATGGACGACCACCCCGAGTTCAAGTTCGTGATGTCCCAGGCGCAGCAGCTCGCCTGGCTCAAGCGGCACCGGCCCGACGTGTACGCCCGCGCCCAGGAGAAGGCCAAGACCGGGCAGTTCCTGCCCACCGGCAGCCTCTGGGTCGAACCCGACACCAACATCTCCGGCGGTGAGGCGCTCGTCCGCCAGTTCGTCCACGGCAAGCGGTTCTTCCTCGACGAGTTCGGCGTCGAGACCGAGGAGATGTGGCTCCCGGACACCTTCGGCTACAACGCCGCGCTGCCGCAGCTGATGAAACTCGCCGGGGTGCGCTGGTTCCTCACCCAGAAGATCTCCTGGAACACCACCAACAAGTTCCCGCACCACACCTTCTGGTGGGAGGGCATCGACGGCACCCGGATCTTCAGCCACTTCCCGCCCGTCGACAGCTACAACGGCGAGCTGTCCGGCGCCGAAGTCGCGCACAGCGTGCGGAACTTCCAGGAGAAGGCCGCCGTCAACAGCTCCCTCATCCCCTTCGGCTACGGCGACGGCGGCGGCGGTCCGACCCGCGAGATGCTCGCCCGCGCCGCCCGTACGGCCGACCTGGAGGGTTCCGCGCGCGTCGCCGTCGAGGGCCCCGCCGACTTCTTCGAGCGTGCCCACGCCGAGTACGAGGCCGCCGGTGGCGCACCCGTCTGGTCCGGCGAGCTCTATCTGGAGTTCCACCGCGGCACCCTCACCAGCCAGCTCGCCACCAAGCAGGGCAACCGGCGCAGCGAACACCTGCTGCGGGAGGCCGAGTTGTGGGCCGCCACCGCCGCCGTACGGCACGGACACCCCTACCCGTACGACGCCCTGGACCGGCTGTGGAAGACGGTCCTGCTCCACCAGTTCCACGACATCCTGCCCGGCACCTCCATCGCCTGGGTGCACCGCGAGGCGGAGGAGACGTACACGGCCGTCGCCCGGGAACTCGAAGGGCTGATCGACGCGGCGCAGCAGACACTCGCCGCGGACGGCGACGGCACCCTCGTCTTCAACGCCGCCCCGCACGCCCGCGCCGGCGTCCCCGCCCTCGGCGCCGCACCCCGCACCGAGGACACCTCGGCCCCCGTACCCCCGCTCGCCACCGCAGACGGCTTCGTCCTCGACAACGGCCTGGTCAGGGTGGTGATCGACGCCGACGGCCTGATCACCTCCGCCTACGACCTCAGCGCCGCCCGCGAGGCCCTCGCTCCCGGCGCCCGTGCCAATCTGCTCCAGCTGCACCAGGACTTCCCCAACCAGTGGGACGCCTGGGACATCGACGCCTTCTACCGCAACACCGTCCGCGACCTCACCGAGGCGGAGTCGGTCACCGTCGTCGACGGAGGCGCCGTACGCGTCGTACGGACCTTCGGCGCGTCCCGGATCGAGCAGACCCTCAGCCTCGCGGCCGGCTCCCGACGGCTCGACGTCGACACGGTCGTCGACTGGCACGAACGCGAGAAGCTCCTCAAGGCGGCCTTCCCGCTGGACGTGCGCGCCGCGCACTCCACCGCCGAGATCCCCTTCGGCCACGTCGAGCGCCCCACCCACACCAACACCAGTTGGGACGCGGCCAAGTTCGAGGTCTGCGCCCACCGCTTCCTGCACGTCGGCGAACGCGACTGGGGCTGCGCCCTGGTCAACGACTCCACCTACGGCCACGACATCACCCGTGACGTCCGGCCCGACGGCGGCACCACCACGACCGTCCGGCTCTCCCTGCTGCGCTCCGCCCGCTTCCCCGACCCGGACCAGGACCAGGGCACCCACCGTCTGCGCCACGCCCTGCTGATCGGCGCCGGCGTCTCCGACGCCGTCCGCGAGGGCTACCACCTCAACCTTCCGGAACGCACCCGGCCGGGCAGCACCCCCGTCGCCCCGCTGGCCACCGTGGACCACGAGGGCGTGGTGATCGAAGCCGTCAAACTCGCCGACGACCACAGCGGGGACGTGGTGGTCCGCCTCTACGAGGCCCGGGGCGTCCGCGCCCGCGCCACCCTCACCCCCGGCTTCCCCCTCGCCGCCGCCGGCACCACCGACCTCCTGGAACGCCCGCTGCCCGACCCGGCGAGCCACGAGGTCGCCGACGGGGACGTACGTCTCACCCTGCGCCCCTTCCAGATCCTCACCCTCCGCCTGCGCCCACGGACGGCCTGAACAGGGCTTCCGGGCCCCTTACCCTGGTGGCTGTGTCCACCCCCTCCCCCTTGCGCCGTGCCGCCGTCCTCGTGCTCGAAGGCGCCAAGCCGCTCGACGTCGGCATTCCCGCGCAGGTCTTCACCACCCGGGCGAGCATGCCGTACGAGGTCCGGGTGTGCGGGGCGGCTCCCGGGCTGGTGACCGGAGGCGACGGGCTGTCGTACCACGTGGCCCACGGCCTCGAGGCGCTGGAGTGGGCCGACATCGTCTTCATCCCCGGCTACCGTGCCCCGGACCGCGAGGACCCGCCGCGGGAGGTCGTCGCCGCGCTGCTCGGCGCGCACGCCCGGGGTGCCCGGCTCGCGGCCATCTCGACGGGAGCGTTCGCGCTCGCCGCCACCGGCCTGCTCGACGGCAGACGCGCCACGACGCACTGGCACTACACGCGGGCCCTGGCCGCCAGGCACCCGCTCGTACGGGTCGACGAGAACGTCCTGTTCGTCGACGAGGGCAGCGTGCTCACCTCGGCGGGCGCCGCCTCGGGCATCGACCTGTGTCTGCACGTCCTGCGCGGCGACCTCGGGGTGGCCGCCTCCAACCACGCGGCCCGGCGTCTGGTCGCGGCCCCGTACCGCAGCGGCGGCCAGGCGCAGTACGTGCCGCGCAGCGTGCCGGAACCGCTGGGCGAACGGTTCGCCGCCACCCGCGAATGGGCCCTGCACCGCCTCGACGAACCCCTCACGCTCGAGACGCTCGCCCGGCACGCGGCCGTCTCGGCGCGCACGTTCTCCCGCCGCTTCGCCGAGGACACCGGATACACCCCCATGCAGTGGGTGATGCGCGCCCGCATCGACCGGGCACGCGAACTGCTCGAACGCTCCGAGCGGGGCGTCGAGCAGATCGCGGGCGACGTCGGGCTCGGCACCGGCGCGAATCTGCGGATGCACT
This sequence comes from Streptomyces sp. NPDC002588, assembly GCF_040295925.1. Lineage (NCBI taxonomy): Bacteria > Bacillati > Actinomycetota > Actinomycetes > Kitasatosporales > Streptomycetaceae > Streptomyces > Streptomyces sp. NPDC002588. The sequence continues at coordinate 37,693 of NZ_JBEOWF010000029.1, read as the reverse complement.
TCCAGCAGATCCTCGGCACCACGCCGAGCGAGTACCGGCGCACCTTCACCAAGGGCGAGTAGCCGCCCGGCCCGGCCGCCGTCGGCTTGGCGGGATCCTTGCGAACCGTGGCGCTCACGCCTCGGCCACCGGCGGACCCGGCACGCGAGGCTGGTGGCGAAACGGAAGGGACATCATTCATGACTCGCATCGCCATCAACGGATTCGGCCGCATCGGGCGCAACGTGCTGCGCGCGCTCCTCGAACGCGACAGCGACCTGGAGATCGTGGCCGTCAACGACCTCACCGAGCCCGCCACCCTGGCCCGGCTGCTCGCCTTCGACTCGACGGCCGGCCGGCTGGGCCGCCCGGTCTCCGTCGACGGCGGCGACCTCGTCGTCGACGGCCGCCGCATCAAGGTGCTCGCCGAGCGCGAGCCGGCGCAGCTGCCGTGGGCCGAGCTCGAGGTCGACCTCGTCCTGGAGGCGACCGGCCGCTTCACCTCCGCCAAGGCCGCCCGTGTCCACCTCGACGCGGGCGCGCGCAAGGTGCTCGTCAGCGCGCCCTCGGACGGCGCCGACGTCACCCTCGCCTACGGGGTCAACACGGACGCCTACGACGCGGATCTGCACACGATCGTCTCGAACGCCTCCTGCACCACCAACGCGCTCGCCCCGCTGGCCGCCGTCCTCGACGACCTCGCCGGCATCGAGCACGGCTTCATGACGACGGTGCACGCCTACACGCAGGAGCAGAACCTCCAGGACGGCCCGCACCGCGACGCACGGCGCGCGCGTGCCGCCGGGGTCAACATCGTGCCGACCACGACCGGTGCGGCCAAGGCGATCGGCCTCGTGCTGCCGAACCTCGACGGCAAGCTGTCGGGCGACTCGATCCGGGTGCCCGTCCCGGTGGGCTCGATCGTCGAACTCAACACGACCGTCGCCCGCGACGTGACCCGCGACGAGGTGCTCGCCGCGTACCGCACCGCCGCCGAGGGGCCCCTCGCCGGGATCCTCGAGTACTCCGAGGACGCGCTCGTGTCCTCCGACATCACCGGGAACCCGGCGTCGTCGATCTTCGACTCGGCCCTCACCCGGGTCGACGGCCGCCACGTCAAGGTGGTCGCCTGGTACGACAACGAGTGGGGCTTCTCCAACCGGGTGATCGACACGCTCGAACTGCTCGCCGCCCGCTGACCGGCGGCCCGGCGGGGTCAGTGGTCGAAGGCGGAACCGAGCCCTGCTCCCGGCACCGGTGCGGCGAGGGTGTGGGGCCCGAAGGTCACCGCCCCCGTCGCGGTGACGCCGGAGGAGGTGGTGGGGAAGACCCACACCGCTCCGGTGCCGCTGTTCTCCCCGGCGGCCGAGACGGCGACGTACCGCCCCACCACGGTGGTGCGGTACCCGAACCGGTCGTTGCTCTCGGCCGTGCCGGGCACCCCGGCCGTGTTCTGGTTCACGGCCCGGGCCCCGGTGCCGGTGACCCCCGCCGCGCTTCCCCTCAGGACGGCGAAGGCGCCGGCGTTCTTGCGGCCGGCGAGGTCCTCGCCGGGAATGCCGGTGACGACGTCGGCGTACCCGTCGCCGTCGACGTCACCGACGCGGACGTCGGTGCCGAACCCGTCGCCGCTCTCCCCGGAGCCGGGCACACCGGCGGTGTTCTGCCCGATCAGCCTGGCCCTCGGCGCGAATCCGTCGGCCGTGCCGCGAACGACGCCCACGAGGCCGCCGCCGGCCGCGGTGGAGCGCCCGAAGACGACGTCCTGCCGGCCGTCGCCGTCGACGTCGCCGATCGCGATGCTGTCCGCGTTCACGCTGTCGGCGTAGGCGAGGGGCGGCCCCGCCACCAGTCCGCGGCTGGTGCCCTTGAGCAGCTGCAGATGCGGCGGGGGGATGCTCCCCCCGTCGTCGGAGTCCCACGATCCGCTGCTGACCACCAGATCGGTGATGCCGTCCCCGTCGACGTCGCCGGCCTGCAGGGCGGTGATCCGCACATCGAGATCGACGAGGGGCGTGGTGCGGGCCGTGCCACCGGCCCGGGTGAGGGGCCCGTACAGCATCTTGTACGGGGTCGCGAGGTCGATGTGCCCATCGCCGTCGAAGTCGCCGGCCTGCATGCGGTCCCGCCCCTGGCCGAGCGAGGCGGCGGTGGCCAGCCCGCCCGGACCACCCCACAGCACGGTCTGCAGACCGGCGTCCCGCGCACTGCCGATGTCCTCGCCGGGCGTGGTGACCACCAGATCGGTGTAGCCGTCGCCGTCCAGGTCGGCGGCCGTGAGCTGCCCGCCGAAGTGGTCCCCGGTCTCCGCCGTGCCGGGCACGCCGTAGCGGTTCTGGCTGATGATCTGCCGTTTCACGCCGTTCGGGCCCTCGGCCATGCCGTAGACGACCGCGACGTACCCGGCGCCGGCCCGGCCGCCCACGGTGCCGCCCGGGGCGGCGATCGCCATGTCCGCGTATCCGTCACCGTCGAAGTCGACCCGGGCGGGAGCGGCGGCGCCCGCTCCGGGGGAGGCCGTGGCGGGGAAGGTGCCGACCACGGCGATGACAGCGGCGGCAGCGGCCGCGGCGGATATCTGCAGTCTCCGGGAGGACATGCCCAACTCCTTGGGAACGAAGAGCGATTGGCCGCACGGTTCACCTGCACGGCAACAGCAAGACACACAGCGGACACCAAGGGTTGTAGGCCCGCCCGTTGCTCTCCGGCTGTCCAATGGCTGTCCGAATGCTGTCCGATGGTTGCCCGATGGTTGTACGGGCCGTCTGTGACGGGCCCGTGACAGGGCTGTGACGGCTGATGTGACCGGCGTCACGGTCGATTGATCATGCGCGTATCAAGATCGTCGAATGCGGAGAAATTTCTTACCGGCTCGCGCGACGGGCCGTCCCGTCGTCGGCGTCGTGGCTGTGGTCGGTGTGGTGGCCGGGGTGCTGACCGGCTGGCCGGGGCTGGACACGGTCAACGGGTGCGGGCTCGCGGTGAACCGGTATCCGTCCGAGACGGCCCGTGACTGGGTGCAGTACGCGGACGTCGTGGTCGTCGCCAAGGCGGCACAGGAGCGGGAGAGCGGGCGCGAGGAACTGGCGGGAGGGAGCTACCGGCTCGAGCGGACGGTCCAACTGGACGTTCAGGCCAAGCCGTTCACGTCCGATGCCCGTTCCCACCCGGCGGTCGGATCCGACCTCGACTACATCGGCGAGGGCTGGAAGCTGCTCGCGGACGGCAAGACCAGGATCGCGCAGCTCACGGGCGACGCCCCGCGGGTGGTGCCGGACCACACCTACATCCTGGCGCTGCGCTGGGAGGACAAGCGGTGGGTGTCCCTCGGGGAGGGCGCTGTGGTGCCGTTCGACGGGCAGGTGGTCGGGCGGGGCGAGTGGTGCGGGCAGGTCCTGGACACCGACGGCTTCGCCCAGGGCGAGCGGACCGGCCGGTCGGGCGACCACAGTCTCGAGAAGAAACTCCTGGGCCAGGGTGAGCAGGCCGTGGAGAAGGCACTCGACCGGGCGGCGGGCAAGAAGTCCTGACCGGCGGACGGCGGCACCCGGGGACGGGTGCCGCCGTCCGCATGTACGGGAGCGGGCGGTCAGGTGGCTGACCCGCCCGGGCGGAAGGTGACGTCGGTGCCGGTGAACACCGGGGCACACGCCATGCCCGCCACGGCAGGACGGTCCGGGCGGAACTCCCCGACACCACAGCCGACTTCCCGGCGTCGGCGCCCGTCCAGGGACTGTCGGGCGGGCCCCGGCCACGAGCGGGCCGAGGGGCCGGCTCAGCTGGACTCGCGCACCACCAGCCGGCACGGCACGCTCTGCACTCCCGGACGGGGCTCCGCGTCGATCGCCCGCAGCAGCTCCAGCGCCGCGATCCGGCCGATCTCGGTGAGATTGGTGTCGACGGTGGTGAGCGGCGGGCGGCTGGCCAGGGCCATGGTGTCCCAGTTGTCGTAGCCGACGACGGCGACGTCCCCCGGCACCGTCACCCCGCGCTCGCGCAGCGCGTCCGTCACCCCCCGCGCGATCTGGTCGTTGCCGCAGAAGAAGGCGTCCGTGTCCGGCGCCGTGCGCAGCACCGCCTCCGCGGCGCTGCGGCCCCACGCCTCGCTCCACTCGCCGTAGTGGATACGCCCGGTGGACGGCTTCAGGGAGGCGCCGGCCAGGTGCTCGACCGTGTACCTGGCCCGCTCGCGGGCGGCGGCGTGGTGTTCGGGGCCGGTGACATGGGCGATCCTGGTGCGGCCGGTGGCGACCAGGTGCTCCACCGCCAGCCGCGCGCCCCCGCGGTCGTCGGTGACGACCGAGGTGTCCGCCGGGTCCGTGGACGGCGAGAGCGCGTACACCACGGGCACGGACTCCACCCCCGGCAGCGGCGGCCGCGCATCGGTGCGGCGGCCGGTGACGATGATGCCGTCCACCCTGCGGTCCATGAGATTGCGCAGATGATGCTGCTCCCGGATCGCGTCGCCCCGGGTGTCGCACAGCAGCACGGAGATCTTCCCGGCGCCGAGCGCGTCCTCGGCGCCCAGCAGTACCGGCGTGCTGAAGCGGCCGATGCCGTCCGTCGTCATCAGGCCCACCGTCCAGCTGCGGCCGCTGTGCAGGCTCTGCGCCTGCTGGTTCGGCCGGAACCCCAGTTCCGCCACCGCGTCCAGGACCCGTTGGCGCGTCTCGGGACGCATCCGTCCGGCACCGCTCAGCGCCTTCGAGGCCGTACCGACACTGACGCCGGCCAGTGCGGCGACATCGGTCAGCCGGGCCCGGCCGGACGGGGGAGAGCCTGGAACAGCTGTCACGGGCAAACCTTTTCCTCGATGCCTCGATGATACGGACGCCCGACATGGTGGCAGCTGGCCGAGTCGTGCGCCAGTCGGTGGGAAAGACGAAAAAACTCTTGCTGTTCCCCTTGACCCCATTGATCCGCTGCCCTCTACTTTCTCGCGAGAAAACGGTTGCGCAAACCAGGTTCCGATGAGCCCCTCAGCTCACCCCCGGCACCCCCACCCCTCCCCGGAGAGCCATGCCCCGCACACGCTCCCTCCCGCCCGCCCCCGGACCGGTCCGTCTCGGCCCCGACGCCCGTGCCGCGCTGCGCCCCGCCGCCGTCGGCATCGACTCCGGGTTCTGGCACACCCGCCGCGCCACCAACGCGCACGTCTCCATCCCCCAGGGGCCGGGCCTGCTGGAGTCCGCCGGGAACCTGCACAACCTGCGGCTCGCGGCGGGCACCGCCGAGGGCGCGTTCCAGGGCGCCTACCCCTTCGTCGACACGGACGTCTACAAGTGGCTCGAGGCGGCCGCCTGGCAACTCGCCCAGACTCCGGGCGACCTGACCGGCGAGCTCGCCGACGAGGTCGAACGGATCGTCGCCCTGGTCGCCGCCGCCCAGCAGCCCGACGGCTACCTCAACACCTGGTTCCAGCTCGTGAAGGACGGCCGGCGCTACCAGGACCTGCGCTGGGGCCACGAGTTGTACTGCGCGGGCCATCTCATCCAGGCCGCCGTCGCCCACCACCGCGCCACCGGACGCCCCGAACTCCTCGACGTCGCCGTGAAGTTCGCCGACCACATCGACTCCGTCTTCGGCCCGCCCGGCAGCGGCAGACCCATCGACGGGATCGACGGCCACCCCGAGGTCGAGACCGCCCTCGTGGAGCTGTACCGGGAGACGGGGGAGCGCCGCTACCTGGACCTGGCCGGCTACTTCGTCGACCGCTACGGTCACGGCCTGCTCGGCGGCGAGGCCTACTGCCAGGACCGCGTCCCGCTCCGCGAGGCGACGAACGTCGAGGGCCACGCCGTACGGCAGCTGTACCTCCTGGCCGGCGCGACCGATCTCGCCACGGAGACCGGGGACGCCGGACTGCGGGCGGCGGGGGAGCGGTTGTGGCGGGCGATGACCGCCACCAAGACCCACCTCACCGGCGGGCTCGGCGCCCACCACGACGAGGAGGACTTCGGCGACCCCTACGAACTCCCCAACGAGCGCGCCTACTGCGAGACCTGCGCCGCCATCGCCTCGATCCAGTGGAGCTGGCGACTCGCCCTGCTCACCGGCGAGGCCCGCTACTCCGACCTGGTCGAACGCACCCTCTACAACGGCTTCCTGGCCGGCGTCTCACTGGACGGCGAGCGCTGGCTGTACGTCAACCCGCTCCAGGTCCGCGACGGCCACACCGACACCGGCGGCGACCAGTCGGCCCGCCGCACCCGCTGGTTCCGCTGCGCCTGCTGCCCGCCCAACGTGATGCGGCTGCTGGCCGGTCTCGAACACTACCTGGCCACCACCGACGACACCGGACTGCAGATCCACCAGTACGTCACCGGCCGCTACGGCGACGACGGGTTCACCGTCCGCTGCGAGACCGACTACCCCTGGCACGGCACCATCGCCCTCACCGTCGAGGCGGCCCCCGCCGACGGCCCCCGGACCCTCTCCCTGCGCATCCCGCAGTGGTGCCGCGACTTCCGGGTCCGTCACGGCTCGCGCACCCACGACCGGACGGACACCCCCGTCACCGACGGCTGGCTGCGGATCGAGGACACCTGGTCCCCGGGCGACCGGGTCGTCCTCGAACTCGGCCTGGAGCCCCGGCTCACCACCGCCGACCCCCGGGTGGACGCCGTACGCGGCTGCGTGGCGATCGAGCGCGGGCCGCTCGTGTACTGCCTCGAACAGGTCGACCACCCCGGCGGCGGCCTGGACGACATCGTCCTCGACACCGGCCGCCCGCTCGCCGTGAAGCACCGCCCGGACCTGCTCGGCGGGGTCACCACGATCGTGACGGCCGGCCACCGGCGACGCATCGCCGACCGCGACTGGTGGCCGTACACCTCCACGGACGGCGTCGAGGACCCGGCACGGACCGAGGGCGATCCCGTCGAACTGACCGCCGTCCCCTACTACGCCTGGGCCAACCGCGAGGACGGCAGCATGCGCGTCTGGCTGCCCACCGGCTGAAACCCTCCCGCTCCACTTCTACGACAACGAGGTCACCCCGTGATACCCACCCGCCGCACCCTCCTCGCCGCGCTCGCCGCCGTCGGCACCCTCGCCTCCCTCACCGCCTGCTCGGGCGGCTCCGACAGCTCGGGCTCGTCCGACGCCGCGGGCGGGACGTACACCTTCTGGGACCCCTACCCGCAGTTCGACGCCTCCTCCCCGTGGGGCAAGCGCGTCGCCGCCTGCGGGACCGAGGCCGGTGTCACCGTCAAGAGAACCGCGTACGACACCACCGACCTCGGCAACAAGGCGCTGCTCGCCGCCCAGCAGGGCAACGCGCCCGACGTGATGCTGGTCGACAACCCGGTGGTCTCCACGCTGGTCGAGGCCGGCATCCTCAACAAGACGAGCGATCTCGGCCTCGACACGAAGTCGATCCAGAAGAACATCATCGGCGCGGGCACCATCGACGACGCCGCCTACGGCGTCCCGATCGGCGCCAACACGCTCGCCCTCTACTACAACAAGAAGGTCCTGACGGCCGCCGGCGTCGACCCGGCCTCGGTCAAGGACTGGAACTCCCTCACCGCCGCCCTGAAGAAGGTCAAGGCGGCCGGGAAGAAGGGCATCACGTTCTCCGCGATCAACACGGAGGAGGGCAGCTTCCAGTTCCTGCCCTGGTTCTGGGGCGCGGGCGCCGACCTCACCGAGCTGAACTCGGCGAAGGGCGTGGCCGCGCTCTCGCTGTGGAAGGGCTGGGTGGACGACGGCCTCGCCCCCAAGGACGTCCTGCAGAACACCCAGACCACCAGCTGGCAGGAGTTCGCCACCGGTGACTACGCCTTCGGCGAGAACGGCACCTGGCAGCTCGGCAACGCCGACAAGGCCGGCTTCGCCTACGGCGTCATCAACATCCCCGCACAGAACGGCGGTTCGGCGCCGGTACCGACGGGCGGCGAGTTCGTCACCGTGCCCGTGCAGAAGGACACCGCGCGCTACGACGTCACCAAGAAGATCGTCACCTGTCTCACCAGCGACGCCAACCTCCTCGCCAGCGACACGACCCTGACGTACGTGGCGCCCACGGCGGCGGTCCAGGCCGAGCAGGTGAAGCAGAACCCGGAGCTGAAGGCCTGGGTGGCCGCCGTGGCCGCGGCACGCGGCCGCACCAGCGGCGGCCTCGGCACCAAGTACCCGACCATCTCGCAGCCGATGTGGACGGCCGTCCAGGCGGCCCTCTCCGGCGGCAAGAGCCCCGAGGACGCCCTCGACACGGCCCAGTCGACCGCGCGGAAGGGCTAGGGCGGCATGACCCTCGCCCGAGTCGAGCGCCCCCGGAGGCCGCCGGCGGCCTCCGGGGCGAGCGCCACCCCGGCGCACCGACGCAGGCACACCCGCGGGTCCCGGCTGACCGCGCTCGCCTTCGTCGCCCCACTGGTCGCCTACCTCGCCGCCTTCTACCTCTATCCCCTCTACCGCAACCTCGACCTGAGCCTGCGCGACTACACCGTCCGGTCGTTCGTGGCCGGGGACGCACCCTTCACCGGCTGGGAGAACTTCCAACACGTCCTCGACGACCCGACGTTCGGCCCGGCGCTGCGCCACACGATGGTCTTCACGTTCGTGTCGATCGTCTTCCAGTACGCCATCGGGCTCGCCCTCGCCGTCTTCTTCAACCGGCACTTCCGGCTGGCCCCGACGCTCCGCGCGCTGTTCCTGATCCCCTGGCTGCTGCCGCTGATCGTGTCCGCGTCCACCTGGTCCTGGATGTTCAACAGCGAGTCGGGCGTGGTGAACTACTTCCTGCACCTCGTCGGCATGGATCCGGTCGGCTGGCTCACCTCGCCCGACTGGGCGCTGACCTCGGTGATCGTCGCCAACATCTGGATCGGCATCCCCTTCAACCTGGTGATCCTGTACAGCGGCCTGCAGAACATCCCCGCGGAGCTGTACGAGGCGGCGGCCCTGGACGGGGCCGGCGTCTGGCAGCAGTTCCGCCGGATCACCTTCCCGCTGCTGCGCCCCGTCTCGGCGATCACCCTCCTGCTCGGCCTCGTCTACACCCTCAAGGTGTTCGACCTGATCTGGATCATGACCAAGGGCGGTCCGGGAGACGCCTCCTCCACCCTGGCGACCTGGTCCTACCAGCTGGGCTTCGGCACCCTGTTGCCCAAGTTCGGCCCCGGCGCGGCCGTCGGCAACATCCTCATCCTCATCGCCCTCGTCTTCGGGCTGCTGTACATCCGCGTCCAGAGGAGGCAGGAAGCGTGAAGTCGCGTACCTTCACGGCCATCGGGGTCCTCCTCACCGCGCTGATGCTGTTCCCCGTCTACTGGATGCTCAACGTGTCCCTCACCCCGCAGCGGGACATGCGGAAGACCCCACCCGACCTGCTTCCGCTGCATCCCACCTTCGAGGGCTACCGGGCCGTCCTCGACGACCAGCTGCCCTACCTCGGCACCAGCCTCCTCATCGGCCTCGGCACGGTCGCCCTCACCCTCGTTCTCGCCGCCCCGGCCGGTTACTCGCTGGCGAGACTCCGCCCCCGCGGCGGTGCCGCCCTCGGCCTGTTCCTGCTGGTCGCGCAGATGATCCCCGGCATCGTCATGGCGATGGGCTTCTACGGCGTCTTCCTCGACCTCGGCCTGCTGAACTCCTGGTGGGGACTGATCGTCGCGGACTCCACCATCGCCGTGCCCTTCGGCGTCATGATCTTCACGGCGTTCATGTCGGGCATCCCCGGCGAACTGATCGCTGCCGCCCGCATCGACGGCGCCGGGGCCTTCCGCACCTTCTGGTCGGTGGTCCTGCCGGTGAGCCGCAACGCCGTCGTCACCGTCTCGCTCTTCTCCTTCCTGTGGGCCTGGTCCGACTTCGTCTTCGCCAACACCCTCGACGGCGGCGGCGACCTGAGGCCGATCACCCTCGGCATCTACAAGTACATCGGCAACAACAACCAGGAATGGAACGCGATCATGGCCACCGCCGTCGTCGCCTCCGTCCCCGCGGCGGTCCTGCTGGTGCTCGCCCAGCGCTACGTGGCCGCGGGCGTCACCGCCGGCGCGGTCAAGGACTGACCTCCCCCCCACCATCCCCTCCCGTTCGAGGAGACACCTTCCATGAGCCGCACCAGATCCCTGACCCTCCCGACCGCCGTGCTGAGCACGGCCGCGCTGACCGCGGCCCTGCTGGCCGGCGCCCTCCCGGCGCACGCGGCCCCGACCTCCGCCACCACCCTGGTCGTGAGCGCGAACCAGACCCTCCGGTCGGTCACCCATGTCGCGACCGGCGGCCTCTACGGTCTCGCCGACAACAACACCCCCGCGGACAGCCTGGTCACGGCGTTGAAGCCCAACACCTTCGTCCAGATGGCCCCGGGCGGTTCCCAACTGCCCAACGGGGAGCCGGCCCCCGCGGGTGACGCGCTCGTCGTCGCGCCGAAGGCGGCCCGCGCCGGCGCCAAGGTCGTCGTCCGGATGCCGGACTGGTACCCCGACTTCCCCTACAAGTGGGTGAGCTGGACCGACTGGCTGTCCGCCGTCGACAAGCAGGTCACGTCCGTGCGGTCCTCGGGCGCGACGAACATCAGCGCCTACGAGCTGTGGAACGAGCCGGACTGGACCTGGGACACCACCAACGCGGGCGCATTCGACGCGGGTTGGGCGCGCACGTTCAAGGAGGTGCGCACCAAGGACACCACGACACCGATCCAGGGGCCGAGCCACTCGGCGTGGAACCAGTCCTGGATGAGCTCCTTCCTCACCGACGCCAAGGCGAGCGGCACGCTCCCCGACGTCGTCGCCTGGCACGAACTCCAGGGCAGCGCGAACATCGCCGCGCACGTCGCGGCCTACCGCTCCCTCGAGTCGAGCCTCGGCATCAGCCCGCGCCCCATCGCCATCGAGGAGTACGGCACCCCCGACGAGATGGGCAACTCCGGTGCCCTCATCGGGTACGCGGCCAAGTTCGAGCGGGCGGGTGTCCGCGACGCCGAGCTCGCCTTCTGGAACCACTACGGCACCCTCGGCGACACCCTCACCGACACCGGCGGCTCGCCCAACGGCTCCTACTGGACGTACAAGTGGTACGGCGACATGTCCGGGAACATGCTCGTCACCACGCCGCCCGCGCAGACCGGTATCGACGGCCTCGCCTCCCTCAACGGCGCCGGCAACCAGATCAGCGTCGTCACCGGCGGCTGCACCGGCTCCTGCGCGGTGACCGTCAACGGCCTGTCCTCGCTGTCGGCCTTCGGCGGCACGGTCCATGTGAAGCTGGAGTACAGCCCGCACACCGGCCGCACCACCGCGTCCCCCGGCCCGGTCACCGTCTCCGACACCGACTACACCGTCTCGGGCGGCTCGATCACCGTGCCCGTCACGATGAACGCCTCCGACGGCTACCACCTGGTGATCACCCCGAGCGGCACCAGCACCTCCCTCGCCGGCCGCTACCAGATCACCAACAAGAACAGCGGACTCGCGCTGGACACCCTGAACGCGGGCACGGCTCAGGGCACCTCGGTCGTCCAGGCGACCTCCACCACGGGCACGGACCAGAACTGGACCCTGGTGGCGGCAGGTTCCGGTCTCTACAAGATCGTCAACCAGAAGAGCGGACTGCTGCTGGGCATCAACGGCATGAGCACCTCCGACGGCGGCACCGCGCTGATCTGGGGTGACAACGGCACCGCGGACCACCTCTGGCAGGTCATACCGGCCCGCGACGGCTACGACAAGATCGCCAACTACAACAGCGGGCTCCTGCTCGGCGTGAACGGCATGAGCACCTCCTCCGGCGCCCAGGTCCTGCAGTGGACCGACAACGGCACCGCCGACCACCTCTGGAGACTGACCGCACGCTGATCCCCGGACGCCTGTGTCCCTGGCCGATGTCGGCGGCCGGGGGCACAGGCACGTGCGCCGCCGCGCCGGCCCTCACCGGCAACGTCCACCAACACGCAATGATCCACCGTGCACCGAGACATGACTGAATCATCAATCCATCAAGATGTTGACTTTCGGCTCGGCGAACCAGAGGATTCCGGAGGTGACGCACTCCGCCCCCGGGCCCGCAGAAACCGTCCTGCCCGCCGCCCTCGACGAGGCCGTCCACCGCTGCCTCGTCGCGGGCTTCGCCGGTACGACGACCGTCCCCGACCCCCTGAAACGGCTCGTCGACCGCGGCCTCGGCGGGGTCATCCTGTTCACCCGCAACGTCCGCGACGCCGACCAGGTCCGCGAACTCACCGGCGCGCTGAGGGAGTTGCGCCCGGACCTGCTGATCGCCATCGACAACGAGGGCGGCGGCATCGGCCACCTGGTGGCCGCGGGCGCCCCCGAGGTGCCCGGCTCCTGGGCGCTCGGCGCGGCCGACGACCCCCGGCTCACCGCCGCCTGCGCCGACGCCCTGGCCGGACACCTGCTCTCGCTCGGCATCACCGCCTCCTACGCGCCCGTCGCCGACGTCCAGAGCCGGCCCGAGAACCCCATCGTGCGCACCCGCGCCTTCGGATCCGACCCCGAGCTGGTCTCCCGGCATCTGCGGGCCTGGATCGCGGCCACCGAGGCGCGCGGCGTGGCCTCCTGCGCCAAGCACTTCCCCGGCCACGGCGGGACCGTCACCGACAGCCACCACGATCTGGCCGTCGACCCCCGGCCGTACGACGAGCTCGACCTGGCACCCTTCCGCGCCGCGATCGACGCGGGCGTCCCCCTGCTGATGAGCGCCCATGTGGTCTTCCCGGCCCTGGACCCGGACCGGCCCGCCACGCTCAGTCCGCGCATCCTCTCCGACCTGCTGCGCGGCGAACTCGGCTTCGAGGGCGTCCTGGTCAGCGACGCACTGGAGATGAAGGCCATCGCCGACCGCTACGGCGAGGCGGCCGGCGCGCGACTCGCGCTCGCCGCCGGGGCGGACCAGGTCATCGTCGCCGTACCCGATCTGGACGTCACCCTCGCCTGCCGGGACGCCGTGCTGGACGCCCTGCGGTCGGGGGAGCTGGCCGAGGAGCGGGTGACGCGGGCCGCGGAGCGGGTGCGGCGGCTCGCGCTGCGGTACGCGGCTCCCCGCCGGCCGGATGCGGTGGCCGGGTGGGACGCGGAGGCCGGGCTGACCGCGGCGCGGCTGGCCGTGCGGAGCGGGGGACCCCTGCCGCGGCCGGTGCCGGGTGCCCACGTCGTCGACCTGTTCCCGGCCCCGCACCCCGCCCTCAACTGGGGTGGCGAGGACCTGCTGACCGCCTGGCGGGCCATCGACCCGACAGCGACCGGGACGGCGGTCACCGGGGAGCCGGAGGACGCCGGGATCGTCGTCGAGGAGGTGCTGCGGGCCGCGGCGGGGCGGCCGCTGGTGGTCGCCGTCTGCGATGCCGAGCTGTACCCCTGGCAGCGGCGTCTGCGCGAGGCGCTGCTGACCGCACGGCCGGACGCACTGCGGGTCTCCACCGGGCTGCCCGAGCCGGGCAGCGCGGTGTGCGCGCACGGGCGGGGGCGGGTCAACCTGCGGGCGGCGGCGGAGGCCCTGACCGGTCGTACCGGCTGACCTGTGGATGTCACCGACCGGGGGTCGCCCCCCGGTCGTGTCACTCGGTGTCGATCAGCTCCGTGATCCCCCGCGCCGCCAGGTAGGCGGTGTCACCCGCCCGCTCCGCGAGGACGACCGCAGGGCGGGCGCCCTTCTGGCGCAGGTCCGTCCAGGCCTCGAAGAACCGGCCGCCCGGGCCGGAGACGGAGCGCGTGGACCGGGTGCAGTCCAGGACCAGGGCCGTCGACCGGGGCGGGGGCGGGGCGGCGGTGGCGCGGAGTTCGGCCACCGTGGCGGACAGGGCGTCCGCGATCGGCTTCGGGCGGCCCGTGGAGTCGAACAGGCCCAGGGTGTACTCCAGCTCGGGGAAGTCGGCCAGGGATCGGTCGACGTCGTGCGAGCACCACCAGGTGACGCCCCACAGCTGTGGGCAGCCGGCCGCGTTGAGCAGCGTCGCCCGGGCGAAGTCGGGGGCGTCCGCCGCCGGGATGTGCGGTTCGGGCGCCCCGGTCTCCTGCACCCACACCGGGCGCGCCGGATCGGTGGCGTAGGCCGCCGCGAGCTCGGTGCCGTACTCCGCGAGATGGTGCACCTGCGGCGAGCGCGGGCCGTAGCGGCGGGCGCAGTCGGCGGAGAACACCCAGGGGTGCACGGTGGTCAGATCGCCCTTGCGGGCCGAGGCCTCGGGGGTGAACGGGTGGTCGTCGCCGTACCAGGCCGCGTCGTACGCCGAGTGCGTGACCAGGCCCGCGCCCCCGCCCAGTCCGTCCCGCGCGGCGGCCAGCAGGGTGTCCAGATAGTGGTCCACCTCGTCCACCGTCACCGGGTTGTGTTCGACCAGGTTGTTGAGCTCGTTGCCGAGCTGGAGGCCGAGGAGCCGGGGGTGCCCGGACAGGGCGCGGCCCAGGGTGCGCAGCAGCAGCGCCTGGGCCTCGATCGCCTCGGGGTCGGTGAACACGTTGCGGTGGTGCCAGCTGCGGGTCCACTCCGGGTAGAAGTCGAAGCTGGACAGATGGCCCTGGACGCCGTCCACCAGGACGTCGAGGCCGCACTCGGCCGCCAGGTCCACCAGGCGGACGAGCTGGTCCACGGCCGACGCGCGGACCAGAGTGCGGTTGGGCTGGAGCAGGGGCCACAGGTGGAAGACCCGGACATGGTCCAGGCCCAGCCCGGCGATCTGCGCCAGATCCTCGCGCGCCTGACCGGCGTCGAAGTCGTGCCACGCGTGGAACCAGCCCCGGCGTGGGGTGTAGTTGACACCGAAGCGGAGCGCGGGTGTGTTGATGGCGTCCTCCTGAAGAGACGGACGTGTGTGCGGACGGGCCGCGGACGTATGGACGGACCTCGTCTGCGGACCTTGTGTGGGGCGAATGTATCAACCACCATGGGGTGCAATGAATAGTGATTTGAACCAAGACCTCGTGGTCGGCCTGGACGCCGGCGGCACGCGTACCCGTGCCGTCCTGGCGGACCTCGGCGACGGCCGCACCCGGGGCGAGGGCACGGCCGGACCGGGAAACGCACTCACCGTGCCCGGTCCGCAGCTCGCCGACCACCTCACCGAGGCCCTCGCGCTCGCCGTGCCCGAACCGCTGCGCGGCCGGGTGGCCGCGGTGGCGGGCGGTTTCGCCGGCGCCGGACACCAGGGCCAGGGCGCCGACGAGCCCGGCCGCGTCCGGGCGCACACCGCTCTGACCGGCGCGCTCGCCCGGCTGGGCATCACCGCCGCCGAGGTCGGCGTGCACAGCGACATCGAGACCACGTTCGCGACCGCCCCCGGCCACCCCGCCGACGGTCTGGTCCTGGTGGCCGGCACCGGCGCGGTCGCCGCCCGGATCGCCGCACGGGCGCCGACCGCGACCTCCGGCGGCGACGGCTGGCTGCTCGGCGACGACGGCAGCGGCTTCTGGATCGGCCGCTCCGCCGTGCGCTGCGCGCTGCGGGCGGCCGACGGCCGCGGCGCGCCCACCGTCCTCGCCCGCGAGGTCGGCCGCGAGCTCGGGCTGCCGCCGGGCGTCCTGCCCCCGGAGGGCTACGGCGTCGCCGACGGCGTCGCCTGGACCGCGGCCCTGCGCACCGCCTACCGCGCCCATCTGCTGCCCGCCGTCATGGACCGGCCGCCGGTCCGGCTCGCCGACCACGCGCCGCTGGTCGTCCGGGCCGCCGAGGACAAGGACGACATCGCCGCGGAGATCCTGCGGGACGCCGCCCGCGCTCTCGCCGAGACCGTGACCGCCCTCGCCCCCCGCCCGGGCGAGCCCCTGGTCGTCACCGGCGGCCTCCTCGCCCCCGACGGCCCCCTGCTGACCCCTCTCACCGAACGCCTCACGCCCCTCGCGCTCACGGTCACCCCGGTGTCGGACGGCTCCCCGGGCGCCGTGGCCCTGGCCCGCCTCGCCCACGGCACCGGCCGCCGCCGCGCCCCGCACTAGGACGCCCCATGCCCACACAGGACCCCACGGTCGCCCCGCACCCCTACCTCGACCCCGCCGCCCCCGTCGACGTCCGGGTCGCCGACCTCCTCTCCCGGATGACCCTCCGCGAGAAGGCGGGCCAGCTCAACCAGCGGATGTACGGCTGGCACGCCTACCGGCCCACCCCCGACGGGGACTTCCGGATCACCGAGGCCCTGCGGGCCGAGACCGAACGTTTCGAGGGCCTCGGCGCCCTGTACGGGCTGATGCGGGCCGACGCCTGGTCCGGCGTCGACCACGGTGACGGACCGGGCGCGAAGGACAGCGCCGACCTCGCCGACCTGGTCCAGCGCCATGTCCTGGAGAGCAGCAGGCTGGGGATCCCCGCCCTGTTCGTCGAGGAGGTCCCGCACGGCCACATGGCCCTCGACGGCACGGTCTTCCCGGTCAACCTGGCCGTCGGCGCCACCTGGGACCCCGCCCTCTACGAGCGGGCGGCCGCCCACGCCGCCGCCGAGCTGCGCGCCCGGGGCGGCCATGTGGCGCTGGTGTCCGCGCTGGACATCGCCCGGGACCCGCGCTGGGGCCGCACCGAGGAGTGCTTCGGCGAGGACCCCTACCTCGCGGCCCGGCTGACCGAGGCGCTGGTCCGAGGAATGCAGGGCACGGGCGCCGGCTCCGGAGAACTGTTCGCCGACGACAAGGCTCCCGTCGTCCTCAAGCACTTCGCCGGGCAGGGCGCCACCGTCGGCGGCCGCAACTCCGCCGAGTCCGAACTCGGCCCGCGCGAACTGCACGAGATCCACCTCCCGGCGGCCCGGGCCGGCATCCGCGCCGGAGCCGCCGCCGTCATGGCCGCCTACAACGAGGTCGACGGGCTGCCCTGCGCCGGCAACCGTGCCCTCCTCACCGGTCTGCTCCGCGACCGCTGGGGCTTCGAGGGCCTGGTCATGGCCGACGGACTCGCCGTGGACCGGCTGGCCCGCATCACCGGCGACAGGGTCTCCGCCGGCGCCCTCGCCCTGGCCGCCGGGGTCGACCTCAGCCTCTGGGACGAGGGCTTCACGCATCTGGCCGAGGCCGTCGAACGGGGACTGGTGAGCGAGGCCGCCGTGGACGCCGCCGTCGCCCGCGTGCTGCGCCTGAAGTTCCGCCTCGGACTGTTCGAGCAGCCGTACACGCGCCGCAGACCGATTCCCGAGGAGACGGGGCGCGCCCTCAGCACCGGTCTGGCCCGCGCCTGCGTCACCCTCCTCCACAATTCGGCCGGTGTCCTGCCCGTCGGGCCCTCGGTGCGGCGCATCGCCGTGCTCGGCCCGCACGCCGCCACCACCGCCCACCAGCTCGGCGACTACACCGCCCCGCAGCGCCCCGGCACCGGCGTGAGCGTCCTCGACGCCCTGCGCCGCCTCGCCCCGCCCGGCACGGACGTCCGCCACGCCCGGGGCGCGGCCCTCACCGGTGCCGACCGCACCGGCCTCCCCGAGGCGATCGCCACGGCAGCCTCCTGCGACCTGGCCGTACTCGTCCTGGGCGGCAGCAGCGCCCGCACCGCCGACACCGAGTTCGACGCCAACGGGGCCGCGCGGACGGTCGTGTCCGAGATGACCTGCGGTGAGGGCGTCGACCTCGCCGGGCTGCGGCTGGGCGAGGCCCAGCACGCGCTGCTCGACGCGGTCACCGCCACCGGCACCCCCACCGTGGTCGTCCTGATCCAGGGCCGCCCGCATGCCGTGCCCGAGGCGGCGGACCGGGCCGGCGCCCTGCTCACCGCCTGGTATCCCGGGCCGTGGGGTGGCGAGGCGATCGCGGAGGTCCTGCTCGGGCGCACCGAACCGGCCGGCCGCCTCCCCGTCTCCGTCCCGCGCTCCGCCGACCGGCTCCCCGTCCACTACAACCACAAGGACACCGAGTACGGCTCGTACGCCGACGGCGACGCCGGTCCCCTCTACTCCTTCGGGCACGGGCTGTCGTACACGGCGTTCTCCTACGGCCCGCCCCGGCTGACCGGCGACACCGTCGAGGTGGACGTCACCAACACCGGCGCCCGGCCCGGCCGCAGCGTCGTCCAGTTCTACGTCCGCCGGCTGCGCACGTCCGTCTGGCCGCGCACGCTGGAGCTGCGGGCGTTCGAGGGCGTGTGGCTCGCCCCGGGGGAGTGCCGCACGGTCGCGACACGCCTCGGCGCCGACCAACTGGAGATGGTCGGCGCCGATCTGGAGACGTTCGTACCGTCACAGGCGGTGGAGATCCGGGTCGCCGCGTCCGCGCGCGAGGCGCTGGACGCCGTACCTCTGGTCTTCGGTCAGAGCTTGACGGCGCCGGCCGAGACGCCGCGGTAGAACCAGCGCTGGGTGATCACGAACAGCACCAGCACCGGGATCACGGAGATCACCGAACCGGCCATCACGACCCGCTGGTCGTAGCCGAACGACGAGCTCTGCAGCCGGGACAGACCCAGCGTCAGCGTCATGTGGTCCTCGGAGCGCAGCACGATCTGCGGCCACAGGAAGTCGTCCCAGGCGCTGATGAAGGTGTTGATGGTGACCACCATGATCGCGCCCCAGGCGGACGGCAGATACAGATGCCGGAAGCGCTGCCACTCGTTCGCGCCGTCGAGCATCGCCGAGTCCTCGATCTCGCGGGGCACCGCGAGGAACGCCCCGCGCATCAGCAGCACGTTGATGGCGCCGACGAACCCCGGCAGCCACACGCCGGCCAGGTTGTCGACCAGACCCAGGTCACGGATGCTCAGGAACAGCGACACCATGATCGACTCGAACGGGAACATCATGGAGGCCACCAGCACCACCCAGACCGCCTTGCGGCCCTTCCAGCCGGGCTTGGAGAGCATGTAGCCGGCGGTGGTGGAGAACAGCAGCTGGCTGGTGATCGACAGGATCACCACGATCATGCTGTTCCTGATGTACGTGGCCATCGGCACCTGGTCGAAGACCTGACGGTAGGCGCGCAGGGTCGGGTGGTGCGGCAGCAGGGAGGCGTTCGAGCCGAAGACGTCCTCGCTCGTGCTCTTCAGCGACGCCAGCAACTGCCAGACCAGCGGGCCGACGGTGATACCGAGCACCAGGAGCAGCAGCAGGTAGCGGACGACGAGCTCGCGCGGGCGGCCGTAGTCACGCCAGCGCGGCACCATCCGCCGGGGCTTCTCCACCGCGGTCGTCACGACTCGTCCTCCTTCGTCAGCCGCTGCGCCAGCAGGGTCAGCCCCAGCGTCAGCGCGAACAGGGCCACACTGACCGCCGAGCCGTAACCGGCGTTGCCGGTGAGCGGGTCCAGGCCGACATCCTTGATGTAGAAGGGCAGCGTGCGGTCGGCGCCGCCGGGCCCGCCGGTGGAGCTGCCCAGCATGTAGATCTCGGTGTACACCCGGAGCGAACCGATGCCGGTGAGCGTGCCGACCAGCATCATGGCCTGCCGCACGCCCGGCACGGTGATGTGCCAGAAGCGCCGGGCGGCGCCGGCGCCGTCCATGGACGCCGCCTCGTGCAGCTCCTTCGGCACGTTCCCCAGGGCGGCCAGGTAGAAGATCATGTACCAGCCGAGCCCCTTCCACAGGGTCAGGCCCATCGCCGACAGCAGGATCAGCCAGGAGTCGGACAGGAAGGGGATGGCGTCCTTGATCAGATGCGCCTTCTCCAGCCAGGTGTTGACCAGGCCGTCGTCGGCCAGCAGCCACTGCCAGCTCAGACCCACGACCACGCTGGAGGCGAGGACCGGGGTGTAGAACGCGGAGCGGAAGAAGCCGATGCCGGGCAGGTTCTTCTCCACCAGGACGGCCAGCAGCAGCGGCAGCAGCACCATCAGCGGGATCACGATCAGCGCGTACAGGATGCTGTTGCGGGTCGCCAGCCAGAAGTCCGAGTCGTCCAGCATCCGGGTGTAGTTGTCGAGACCGACGAAGCCCGCCGCGCCGCCGAGCGGCTTGGCGTCGGTGAACGACAGCAGGACGGTGTTGAAGAACGGGAACACGCCGAAGATCACCGCGCAGGCGACCGCGGGCGCGGTCCACAGCCAGGGCAGCCACCAACGGCGGTACAGCGCCGCTCCGTTGGCGCCCGGAGCGGGGCCGGGCAGCACGGCCCGGAGGATTCGACGGGTGCGGGACGGGGCCGGGCCCGGCGCGGAGGAGCTGTGCTCCGCACCGGGCACCGACACCGGCTTCATGATCTGCGTCGCCACGATCAGCCCGCCTGCTTCAGCAGCTCGTTGACCTTGGCCTCGGCGTCCGTCACGGCCTGCTTGGCGCTCTTCTTGCCCTGCATCGCCAGCTGCACCTGGGCCACGATCGCGTTCTGCGCGGCCGGGGAGAGGTTGGTCTGGAAGGCGGTCGTGGTCTTCAGCTGCTCGGCGACGAGCTTGCGGGCCTCGGAGAAGGGGTCGTTGCCGGTCACCTTCTGGAAGAAGGGGTCGTTCAGCGAGTCGGCGGTCGTCGGGAAGATCACCACGTTCGGGTCCTTGCACCAGGCCGTCTGGTTCTCGGCGTTGGTCAGGAACTCCGCGAAGGCGAGCGCGGCGGGTGCGTGCTTGCTGGTGGCGGCGACGGCGATGTACTGCGGGGCACCGGTGGTGTGGCCGAGCTTGTCGAAGGGCTGCTGGCCGACGGCGGTCTTGGCGTAGACCGACGGGCTGTTCTGCTTCACGAAGCGCACGAAGCTCGGGTTCGTCGAGCCGTAGGCGACCTTCCCCTGGCTGTACAGCGTGGAGGGGTCGTTGCTGGAGGACAGCGAGTCCTTAGGCATGGCCCCTTCCTTGTACAGCTTCGCCATCCACTCGACCCACTCGGTGGTCCTCGGGTCGTCGGCGAAGACGGCGGACTTTCCGTTGGCGGCCAGCACCTGGATGTTCATCTGGTCCCAGTCGGCCGGAATCCGCCAGACCGGGTTGGCCATCGTCGCGTAGTACTTGCCGTCCGCCGCCTTGGCGATCTTCTCGTAGTCGGCGAACAGTCCGAACATCGTCGTCGGCGGCTTCGCCGGGTCGATCCCGGCCTGCTGGAGCAGGTCCTTGTTGTACGTCAGGACGATGCCGCCGGTGTACCAGGGGAACACGGTGTGCTGCGGCATGCCCGTGGAGTCCTTCATCGTGCTGGAGTTCCAGAACGCGGGGACGAACGGCTTCTCGGCGTCCGGGGCCTTCACGCCGAGGTTGAGCAGGTAGCCGGCCTTGGTGAGGGCGGTCCCGGTCTCGGAGTTGAGGTTGAGCACGTCCGGCAGGGTGCAGGCCTGTGCGTCGGCGACGGTGCGCTGGGTGAAGGTGTTGTCGCCGGGGTCGTCGATCCACTTGACCGTCGTGCCGGGGTGGGCCTTCTCGAAGTCCTTGATCACCCCGTTGAAGAAGTCCCCGAAGTCCTTCTTCAGGTTGGTCGTCTGGAAGGTGATCTTCCCCTTGACGTCCCCGGTGAGCTTTCCGGAACCGACGTTGCCCTTGTCGACCTTGCAGCCGCCGGCTGTGGCGTCCCCGCTGTCGGAGCCGCCCGACAGGCCGCAGCCGGCGGCGGTCAGGGCGAGGGCTATGACGCCTGCCACGGTTCCGGTAAGTCTTCCCGCGCGCATGTTGCCTCCTGCGATCAGTCAGCCACTGGTTGAAGCCGCCGGCTCGTCCCCGCGGCCTGTCCTCTGCTGGTTCAAATCACCAACATGGACTTCGATTGATGAAAAGGTGGACCAGAATTCATCGGAGGTCAATGGCTGGCCGTGTTGCTTTTCGGTTCCGTGTCGTTACCGGCGTGTTCAGTGCCGGTGCTCGTGGTCGGGGTGCGACGGATCGCCCGGGTGCTCGTGCCCCGCCGTGTACTCGACGTCCGCCCGGGCGCGGTCCAGCCAGTCGAAGAACGCCTGCCGGGCCACCGCCCGCCGCAGTTCGCGCACGATCTCCTCGCGGACCTTCCGGTACGGCAGGACGTCGGAGGCCCGCAGGGCGCCGTAGGGGTCGACCCCGAGCCGCAGCGCCTCCCGGGTGAGGAACCGGTCGCGGTTGCGGTCGTAGTAGTCCCGCACGGCCCGCTCCGGGACCTTCTGCTCGGCTTCCAGCGCCGCCAGCAGCAGACGCGCGGCCGGGGAGTGGGCGAGCGCCACGGCGACGATGCTGCCCAGGTCGGCGACGTCGGTCCCCGACACCGTCGGCACACGGGCCGGGGACACCTCGGCCGGCGGCGCGAGACCGCGCTCCGCGCAGGCCCGCCGGGCGAGTTCGTCGGTGACCACGACCTGCGTGGCCCAGCGTCTGCGCTGCCGCTCGGCCCGCGCGAGAGCCTCCGGCCGGGTCTCCCGGTCCCGGGCGGGCACGGCCGACAGCAGCGCCTCCACCCGGGCCGTGGGGACCTCCTCCCCGGCGACCACCGCGGCCGGCCCGCCCGGGCCGCCCGGGTGCCGGTGTCCGTGCCGCTGCCCTGTCCCGGGTACGGCGTCCGTGGGCCCGCTCATTCCGTCACCTCCAGCACGACCGCCTCCGTGTAGGCGACACAGCCGTGCCAGCCGGCCTTCGCCATCAGCCAGTACGACCCCGGCGGGGCCGCCGATCCGTCCACCTCGACCAGGTGCCGCAGCTCCTCGCCGGCGGCCACGGTGAACCCCTGGCAGCCCGGCCCGACCCCGGCCCAGGTGCCCCAGGACGACACCGCCCACAGCGTCCCGCTCACCGGCCCGCGGGTCGTGTTGCGCAGGATCACCGGCACCCGCGCCCGCTCACCCCGGCGTACCTCGACCCGGTCCACGCCCAGTTCCATCACCAGGCTCGGCCCGGTCCGCCCGTCCGGCCCGCCTTCCGGGGCCTCGCCCGGCACATCGAGGGCGACCGTGTCCTCGAACGTCTGCCCGCCGTACGCCAGCCGCGCGGCGAGAAGATACCGGCCGGGCACGGGGTCCGCCGGAGGTGTGACGGTGACCTCGGTGAGCGTGAAGCCGCCCGGGCCGAGCGCGTACGGCAGTTCGGCGGGCTCGGCACTCCAGCCGGACGGCACCTCCAGGGCCACCGTGCCCGACACGGGCGCGTCGGTCAGCTCGGAGGAGACCCGGACCGTCGCCGTGACGGGGCCGTCGGCGGTGAGCGCGGCCGGGGAGAGGTGGACGGCCACGGGCAGGTTCCCGCGCGGCGCGGGGCCGGAGTTGTGCAGCCAGTAGCGGGTGTGCACCGGCTGGGCCGGTTCGTGGGCGGCGACGGCGGGACCCTCCGCCCGCCGAGCGTCCCGCGGCACGGCCAGGACGGTGGCCACCTCGAAGCCCGTCAGGTCCAGCTCCAGCGCGCCGTCCGGGCCGGGCACCAGGGACTCTCCGGGCCGTTCCAGCACGTCCGCCCGGGCCCCTTCGGCCCACGCCGAGGGCCCCGTCAGCCGCGCCCGCACCGGGCGCCCGTCCACCTCGTGCGCCCGTACGACGATCCCGCGCGCGGGGTCCGCGGGAGCGGCGGAGCCCCGGGCCAGCGGCGAACCGGCCGGTTTCAGCGCGTCCAGCAGCACCCGGCCCTCGGGCTGCACACTCAGCAGGGACGCGGTCCTGGGCAGGTCGGCCGGGGTCTCGCCGGGCTCCCGCAGCCGTGCGGTCAGCGGATGGTTGAAGGCGTGCCCGGCCCGCGGCCAGCCCAGGTCGCGCCAGTCGCCCTCGCCCGCGACGACCGCGTACTCGAACGTGTGCGACCAGCGTTGCAGCTGGAAGGCGGAGCCGTCCGGGGCGGTGCGCCGCGGTGGGTCGACCCAGATGCCCGAGGGCCAGCCGGTGCAGGAACGCATCAGGGACATGTAGAGGTCGCCGGAGGAGGTGACCACACAGCCCGGTGTGCCCCGGTTGAGGACGGCGAAGCCCCGGCCGTCCCAGGCGTCGCCCGGCGGCAGCGCCTCACCGGCGCCGGGCGCCGTGGCCCGCACGGTCGCGTCGTCCAGGTCGGCGACCAGCGCGTCCACGGCCTTCGCGTCGTCCTCGGGCCGGGCGCCCGCCACCACCAGCAGCGGCAGCCGCTCCAGGTCGCGCAGGTCCGCGCCGGGCACCCACTCCTCGCGCAGCGAGGCACGCGGCGCCACCCACACGGCGGCCAGGCCCCCTTCGGCCAGCTGGCGGCGCAGTTCCCGGGCGGCCGCCGGGTCCCAGCCGAGGGCCTCGGCGACGACGCCGTTGCGTTCCGGGCCGCCCACGGCGATGCGGATGTCGGGCAGGTTGGAGTCGACCTCGAGGTCGCCGTAGCGTGGGCCGCCCGCGATCGTCGACGTGGCCGTCACGCCCGAGCGCACCAGGGCGGCGGACAGCGGGGTGCCCAGCTCACCGGCGGTGTCCCAGTCGGTGAAGATCAGCTCGGCGACGCCGATCGACCGGTGCCCGAGCGGTTTGCCGGCGCCGTCGTGGAGGGCGACCCGGGCCGTGGAGCCGAGCCCGAACCAGGTGTTGGCCGGGTTGTCGAGCGTCCAGGGGAACTCCTTGCTGTCCACCTCCACGAACCCGAAGCCGCGCCCGATCACCGCGTCCGCGACCTCGTGCACCGGCAGTCCGCCGCGCACGTCCGAGGGCCAGCGCACCCGGATCAGCCGGTCGGCGCCGTCGTAGCCGTCGATCGTCGTCGTCACGTCCAGCCGGTCGACGCCCGCCCACAGCGTGAGCCGCTGGGTGTAGCGGAACAGGCCGAGGTCGGCGCGGACGGTGATGCGGGAGCCCGCCGGCGAGTGCTCGACATCGATGTCAGCCGCGGTGTCCCGACTGCGCGCGACGGTGGTCCCGGTCGGGGTGAGGTGCCAGGGCCCCTCGCCGAAGCGCGGATGCCGCGGGTACTCCTCCTGCACCACCAGCTCGTTGCCGATGTCCCCGGGGCGCAGCAGCTCCCGGCCGCCCTCGCCGAGCGCGCGCAGGCTGCTCACGCCGCCGCCGCGCGCCGGGTCGACCGTCACCTCGTAGAACTCGTTGCGGATGGCCGTCCCCTCGCCGGGCGTCCAGCCCGGCACCCGCCCCTCCGCGAGCGAGAGCGCCTTCAGGCCCATGCCGGGCACGTCCGGTACGACGACCTTGAGTTCGCCGTCCTCGCACACCGCGGGCAGCGGCAGCCCGGTGAGGTCCAGCGGGACCAGACCCGGGTCGGGAGCCGTCAGCACGTCACGGCGCTGCCAGGTCGCGGAGTTGAAGACGACCAGGTCGGGCGCGCCGCCCGGCAGCGGGACCACCCGGCGGGCCAGCGCGTCGGTCGCGTCGGCGTGCACGGCCCCGGCCAGGTCGTACAGCTCCCGCCAGCCGGTGAGCAGGTCGATGTAGACCTGGTCCGACTCGGAGCCGGTGATCGCGTCGTGGTGGGCGCCGTAGATCAGCTGCCGCCAGGCCTTGTCCAGGGCGGCGTCCGGGTAGGCGTGCCCGGCGACGAGGGAGGCGAGGGTCGCCCAGGCCTCGGCGTCGGCGAGCAGGGCCTCGCCGTGCCGCTGCGCCTGCTTGGTGTCGATGTAGGAGACGTCCTTGCCGGTGTAGACGGGGTTCATGTCCCGGGTCTGCGGGGACGCCGTGCGTCCCTCCCGCTCCAGCTCGGCGCGGACGGCGGCGAAGAAGTCCCGGGGGACGGCGCTGACGAACCGCGGCCAGACGTACCGGGCGTTCCAGTCGCGGTGGATGCCCATCACCCAGCGGCACGGCGGGGCGTAGTCGCCGCCGACGGGCAGCAGGACGTTGCGGGTGAGCGCGACCTTCTTCAGCCCCCGGAACAGCTTGAGCGCGGCCGCCTCCGCCTCGGGGAGGCCGGGCGCGTTGTCGATGGCCCAGCCGGCGCCGTAGTGGTTGACCATGTAGGCGGTCAGCAGGCCGCGTCCGGACGGGGCGATCCAGCTGAACTCGGCGGGGAACTGCATGCGTTGCGGGTCGCGCGGCTCCTCGCCGAACACCGACAGGGTCGGCCCCCACTGGTGGAACGGGCCGCGCGCCCACGAGCTGGAGGAGATCCCCGCGTCCGCCATCAGTCCCGGGAACTGCGGGTCGTGCCCGAACGCGTCCAGCTGCCAGGCGGTCTCCGGAGCCGCCCCCATGATCCCGCGCTGGAACCCGTCGCCGTACAGCGCGTTGCGTACGGTCGCCTCGGCGCCGGTGAGGTTGGTGTTGGGCTCGTTGTAGGTGCCGCCCATGATCTCGACCCGGCCGGTCCGGATCAGCTGGCGCAGGAACGCCCGCTCCTCGGGGAAGGCGTCCCAGTAGGGCTTGAGATAGTCGACCTCGGCCAGCACGAAGGTGTAGGCCGGGTCGCGCCGGGCCAGGTCGCAGTGGGCCCGTACCAGGCTCATGCCGGACTGGCCGCGCGAGTCGAAGGTACGGGCGGGCAGCCCGGTGACGGCGGGGTCGTCGGCGACGTCCCAGGTCTCGGTGTAGGCGGCCTGGGTGTTCCACCAGACGGGGTCGTAGTGGAAGTGGCTGACCATGAACATGGTCCAGCCGGGCTCGGCGGCCGTGAACTCGGTGCTGTGCCGGGCCGTTCGGTCCCCGTCGGCGGCGGTGATGGTGATCTCGCGGCGGTCGCCGGGCGCGAGGCCGTCGGTGGTCACGGATATCTCGGCGCGCAGGCTGCCGTCCTCGCCGGTGGTGACGACGGTCTCCCCGGCCTCGCGGACGCCCTGGCCCGTCACGGTCAGCCGGACCGGCCGGCCCGGCTCGTGCTCGACGACGACGGCGACCACCTGGTGGGGCTGGTCCTCCGTGCCGGTGAAGAGCTCGGTCGACTCGGCTGAGATGACACGCATGGGGCTCCTACGAGTGTGCTCGGGGGAGCCCCATCCTGGCATCGAGGGATGGTTCAATCAACCATTCATAGCTTCCTTGGTTGGTTCATCCATGCATTACCGGTCGGCTCAGCGAGTCCGCCGGGACTTCACCGAGTGCGCCCCCGCGATGTGGTCGGTCAGGGCCAGGGAGGCGCTCGCGCGCTGGTAGGAGAGCTGTCCGACCCGGACGTAGAGGCAGTCGATGAGCATCAGCGCCGAGTGGCGGGCGCCGATGCTGCCGGTGCGGAAGCTGGTCTCCGAGGAGGCGGTGATCAGCCGCACATCGGCCGCGCGGGCCAGCGGCGAGCGCGGGTCCGCGGTCAGCGCGACGGTGGTGGCGCCGCGCTCCTTGGCCAGCTCGAACGGCTCGATCGTCTCCCGGGTCGCCCCCGAGTGCGAGATGCCGATCGCGACGTCGGCCGGTGTGAGCAGGGCGGCCGAGGTGGTGGCGCCGTGCACCTCGGTCCAGCCGCGCACCGCGCAGCCGATGCGGAACAGCCGGGTCTCGGTCTCCTGGGCGACCGCGCCGCTGCCGCCGACGCCGTAGACGTCTATGCGCCGGGCACGCGCCACGGCCTGCGCCGCGCGTTCGATCGCGTCCAGGTCGATCCGGTCGATGGTCTGCTGGATGGCCCGCAGATCGGCGGTCCCGACGACCTGCACGACCCGCTCCAGACTGTCGTCGGGGGAGATGTCCGGGCCGATCTCGGCGCTGCCCCAGTCGGAGGACTCGCCGCGGCCGCGCTCCTGCGCCAGTTCGATCAGCAGATGCTGGTAGGAGTCGAGACCGATGGCCCGGCAGAACCGGGTCACGGTGGCCTGGGAGGTGCCGGTGCGCCGGCCGAGTTCCGCCGCCGAGCAGTGGGTGACGGCGGCCGGATCCTCGAGGATCAGCTCGCCGACCTTCCGCAGGGAGCCGGGCAGCCGGGGCAGCTCGGTGCGGATCAGTGTGGTGACATCGGTCGAGGGCATGCAAAGAAGGTATCAGCCACCCGTTGACGCAGCCCTTGAATACCAGGACCGAGATCGGCCCCCGTCACCCTTGGCGAGCTGCGCCATTGCCCGCGGCGCCGGGGCTGTGATTTATTGATTCACTGATAGTTATGTATGAGGTGGTTCAATCCACCAGATACCGCCAGTGGGGAGTCCCAGGTGTCCGTCGAGTCCGCCAACGAGTCCGTGACCGAACCGGTGAGCGCCGACCGCTTCGCGCGCGAGAGTCTCTCCGTCCTGAACCGCCTCACCGAGTCCGCGCGCGCCGACGTGGACGCCGCCGCCGCGCTGATCGCCGACTGTGTGCGCGAGGACGGCGTCGTGCAGGCGTTCGGCACCGGCCACTCGCAGGCCATGGTCCTCGAACTCGCCGGCCGCGCGGGCGGCCTCGTGCCCACCAACCGGCTCAGCATGGCCGACCTCGTCCTCTACGGCGGCGACCACCCGAGCGTCCTCGACGACCCGCTGCTGGAACGGCAGCCCGGTGTCGCGGCCCGCCTCTACGACCTCGCCGCCCCGCACCGCCAGGATCTCTTCGTCATCATCTCCAACTCCGGTGTGAACAACGTTGTCGTCGAGATGGCCCTGCAGGCCAAGGAGCACGGCCACCGGCTCCTCGCCATCACCTCCCTCACCCACACCCGGGCCGTCCCGGCCGCCCACCCCAGCGGCAAGAAGCTCGTCGACCTCGCCGACGTCGTCCTCGACAACGCGGCCCCGCGCGGGGACGCCCTCCTCGAACTCCCCGGCGGCGGCGCGGTCTGCGCCCTGTCCACGCTGACCGGGGTGCTGCTGGTGCAGATGGCGGTCGCCGGGGCCGCCGCCCGCCTCCTCGCCACCGGCGACCGCCCCCCGGTCTATGTCTCCGCCAACGTGCCCGGCGGCTTCGAGGGCAACCTCGAACTGGAGAAGCGGTACGCCGGACGGATCCGGCGCACCGCCAGTTGAGCCGGGGCCCTACGGCACCGGTACGGGGGTCAGCGCGACCGCCAGCGGATAGGCGCCGGTCGGCAGCGCGGGCCCGAGGGTTCCGGACGCCGTGTCGACCGGCACCAGCGTGTTGCCGTCGGCCGTCGTGACGTACGCCGTGCCGCCCTTCCAGTCCAGGCCCACGTCGAAGGCCGACCTGCCCACGGTGACCGGTGTCCCCGGGGCACCGGTCACCGTGTCGACCGGTGTGACGGTGTCGCCGTTGCTCGGACTGACCCACAGGGTGCGGCCGTCGGGCGAGAGAGCCAGGCCGTACGCCTGGCCGGTGACCAGGAGGGTCGGCTCGGTGTCGTTCGTGGCCGTGTCGATCGGAGTCACCGTCGAACCGCCCGAGTCGGACACGTACACGGTCCTGCCGTCGGGCGCCGCGACCACGTTGAACGGTGACGGGCCCACGGGAATCGCCTTCCCCGCCGTGCGGGTCGCGAGGTCGACCGGGGTGACCGTGGCGTCGTGGATGTTCGCCACGTACAGCGTGTCCCCGTCGGGCGTGACCGCCATGTTCTCCGGACCCGAGCCGACCGTGACCGCCGCTCCCGCGGTGAGCGTGCCGGTGTCGACGGGCTGTACCGTGCCGTCCGTGTAGTCGGCGACCCAGAGCGTGCCGCCGTCGGGCGTGAGCGCCAGCCCGGACGGGACGCGGCCCACCGCCACCGTGCCGGTGACCGTCCCGCTCGACACGTCGATCACACTGACCGTGTCCGACCCCTGGTTCGCCGCGTACGCGGTACGGCCGTCGGCGCTCACCACCACCTCGCCGGGGTTGGCGCCCACCTTGATCTCGGTGCCGTCCCCGGACCCGAGGTCCAGCGAACTGACCGACGCGCCGCTGAAGTTCGCGGTGAGCGCCCGTGGCGTCCCCCGGCCGTCGCTCACCTGGACGGGTATCGCCCGGGTGAGGCCGGCGGAACCGCTCGACACCACGACCGAGCGGACACCCGCCGAGGCGCCCTCGGCGGCCGTGAACGTGACGGCGGCCGTCGCGCTGCCGCCCGCCGGGACGGAGAGCGTGCCGCCGTCCGGGGACGCGCCGACCCCGGCGGGAACCGTGAGCTTCCAGTCGACGGACGTCGCGGCGGTGGACCGGTCGTCGGCGAACGTGAGCTCGACCGTGGCGCTCTCCCCGGGCGCGAGGGACAGCGAGGCGGGCGAGAAGGAGGGATCCACGCCGGGATCGGGGGCGTTGCGGATCATCGCCCGGTACAGGAAGTCGTCCATCACACCCGGCGCCACCTGCTGCGGAACCGTGTCCAGCGCCTTCCGCTCGCTCCGCAGCCGGTTCCAGTACGTCGACACCGCCTCGGTGTCGCCCCGCTTGCCGGCCAGCAGCAGGTCCACGGCGGTCAGCCCGGCGGTGCCGTACGAGCCCAGCTTGTCCAGCCAGGGCGAAGTCTCCGTCAGAAAACCGGGGTTGGCGAGGCGGGCGCGCAACTGCGCCGGTGTGGCGGCCATGTCGGCGAAGTAGGACCGCAGCGCGGCCGTCGCTCGCGCGAGACCCCTGTCCTGCTCGTACGCCGTGCGGAAGGCGGCGATGAGCGGGGTCAGCGTCGGGGACTCGGTGGCGTCGAGCTGCGACGAGTAGTTGTTCTCGGCGAAGATCCGCAGCCATTTCGTCGCGGTCGCCGCGGTCGTCGCGGTCGTCGCGGTCGCCGCGGGCTGTGCGAGGTCGCGGACGGAGGCGAGGAAGGCGGCCCGCGGGTCGTAGGTGTCCGGGTTCCAGCCGAAGGCCGCCGAGGTGAACAGCGCGAGTCTGCTGGCCTCGCCCTGGACCATCGGGTTGGCGGTGACGCCGACGGCCTCCCGCGCCACGCCCGCCTCCCGGCCGGTGTACGGGCCGAGCAGCAGACGGCTGGTGGTGTAGTCGTTGACCGGGTAGTTGTCCCAGAGCAGGATCGGATGCCCGTAGACCGCGCGGGCCTGCCGCACCTGTGCGGCGGTGACCGTCGGCGCGATCACTCCGACGCCGGTCCACTCGACGACGACGTCCGGGGCGAGCTGCTCGCGCAGCGCCTTCTTGTAGGGCGTGTCGGCGAGGTCGGAGTACTCGGTGGGGACCGTCTCCAGGGGCTGGAGTCCGGAACGCCCGGCGGAGAACTCCTGCCACACCCGGTTCAGCAGCCGGGCCTGCGCGGCCCCGGCGGCCCCGCCCCCGGTGCCGAACTCCTCCTGATCGGCTGGGCAGTTCCACTTCGTGTAGCTGATGTCGTCCAGCGGGACCGCGAAGGAGCGCACCCCGATGTCGTACAGCGAGGCGAACTTGCGGACCAGCGCGGCGGCATCGGTGTCCGAGGAGTAGCAGACCGACAGGCCTGGGGAGAGGGCGTAGGTGAAACGGACGTGGTTCACGGCGGACCGGTCGACGAGTTCGCGCAACCGCCCCAGCTCGGCGGCCGGATACTCGTCCCGCCAGCGCTCCCTCAGATACACGTCGTCCTTGGGGGAGTAGACGTACGCGTTCTGCTTGGTTCGGCCGTAGAAGTCGAGCTGGCTCAGCCGCTCGGCGTGCGTCCAGGGAGTGCCGTAGAAGCCCTCGACGACCCCGCGCAGCCGGGCCGTCGGCCAGTCGCGGACCGTCACCTCGGGCAGGCGGGGGCCGGTGAGGAGCTGACGGAGGGTCTGGGCCGCGTAGAAGGTGCCGGTGGTGTCGACGCCGGAGAGGGCGAGCAGGGCGCCGCTCGCGCCACGGCCGGAGGCGAGGACGTACCCTTCCGCGGGCAGCCCGGCCGGGGACGTGACGCCGAGACGCTTCAACGCGCCTTGGGTGGCCGGGTTTTCGCCGGGGCCGCCGACGAAGACGGTGAGCCCGGCCGCCGGTCGGTGCTCGTCCGCGCCGACGGTGACGATCCGGTCGGCGCCCGCGGAGCGCAGCGCCGTCTCGACGACGCGGCGGGCCGAGGGGTCGGTGTGCGGTCCGACGACCTCCACCACCCGGTCGGGGATGGCGAGTCGACGGCCCGTGGTCTCGAGCTGCCGGGGAGTCGGCCACACCTGGGGCCGTGGCGCGGTGGCGGCCGCCGGTGCGGCGGCGGCAGGGAGGGAAGGGACCGTCAGACCGATGGCGGCCAGGAGGAGGGCCCAGCGCAGCCGCCGGGGTCTGGGGGGACGTGAGGGGCGTGGGGGTGATGAGGTGATTGAAGTCACCGGAAAATGCTAGAGATGTTGAATCAATCATTCAATAGTGTCGCCCCCGGACTCGATGTCCGTCCGAAAGCGGCCGTTTCGGTGCGGGTGGCCCGGGTACTGCGGCCCAATGAGAATCAGCGTGGTGGACGCGGGGTCGAACACGGTCCGGCTCGTGGTGGCGGACGTGGCGGGCGGCGTGCCGCTGCCCGTGCACACGTCGAAGTGGAAACTGCGCCTGTCCGAACAGGTCGAGCCGGACGGCACCATCGGCGACCGAGCCCTGGGACAACTGGCCGACGCGGTCGCGGGCGCGGCCCGCACGGCCCAGCGCTGGCACGCCGCGGAACCCCTGGCGTTCGGGACCGCGGTCGTGCGCAACGCGCCCAACCGGCTGGACGTGCTGCGCGTGGTGCACCAGGAGACCGGCGTCCCCATGTGCACCCTCACGGGCGAGACCGAGGCCGAACTGACCTTCCTGGCGGCCCGCCGGTGGATGGGCTGGCGAGCGGGCCCGATGGCCGTGCTCGACATCGGCGGCGGCTCGCTGGAGGTGGCCTTCGGCCGCGGCCGCGTGCCCGACTTCGCCGCGTCCCTGTCGCTCGGCGCGGGCCGCCTGACCCGCGAGTTCTTCCTCTCCGAGGACACGCCCACGGCGGCGGAGCTGAAGGCGCTGCGCCGCAAGGTGCGGCACGAACTGCGGGACGTGGGGGCCCGGATCCGGTGGGAGCGCCCGACGACCGCCGCGGTCACCTCGCGCACCTTCCAGCAACTGGCCCGGCTGTGTGGCGCCGCCCCGGGGCGCCGGGGGCCGTTCAGCCACCGCCGGATGGCCCGCGGGGACCTCCGCGAGGCCGTCCGCACCCTCGCCGCGCTCCCGGTGGACGAGCGCGCGCAGCTGCCGGGCATCACCGCGCCCCGTGCCGCGCAGAGCCTGGCCGGGGCGGTGGTCGGCCACACCGCTCTGAAACTCATGGGACTGCGCGCGGCCACGGTCAGCCCGTGGGCCATCCGGGAGGGGGTCATGCTGCGCTGCATCGAGGACGGCCCCGGCTGGTGGACGGACGTCGTCCGGGACACGGGCACCGCCGTGCCGCACGCCAGAGGCAACCTCCGCCTCGCCGCCGACGCCCCCGCCTGAGCGCGGGGCCCCGGCGCCATCGGAGGCCGTTCCGGCAGGTTGGGCGTATCGTCCGCTTATGGGTGGCGACCGGCGTGTCCGCCGCGGTGCCGCGCCGGGCCGGGGCGGGGGTCCGGAGCGGCTGAAGCCGTCTCTGGTGGAACTCGCCCGGGCGACCGGCGCGTCCGTGACCGCGCTGTACCTGCTGGCGCGGGACGAGCCGACCCTGCGGCTGGCCGTGCTGGGCGGGATTCCCTCGGAGATGTCCACGCCGTGGGCGGGGCTGACCCTGGACACCGCTTCCCCGGTGTCCGACGCCGTGCGCGAGCGCCGCCTGGTGTGGGTGGGCGGCCAGGAGGACATGGCGCGCCGTTACCCGCGCCTCGCGCTCGTCGTGCCGTACCGCTTCGCCCTGGCCGCCGCCGCGATCACCACGGGCCCCGACACCTGGGGCGGCCTGGTCCTGCAGTTCCCCGCCTCCCATCCGCCCCGGCTCGGTCCCACGGAACGCGACACCATCACCGGTGTCTGCGACGAACTGGGCCGGCTGCTGCGTCAGGCCGCCGCCGACGGCCGTCCGATACGGCCCGCCCCCGAGCCGGTGATGCTGCCTCCCGTGCGCGCCCGCGCCGCGGGACCGGCCGAGGCACAGGCGGCGGTCGACTTCGCCGAACGCGTGCCCGGCGGCTGCTGCTCGCTCGACGCGGACGGCCGGATCGCCTTCGTCAGCACCAAGGCCGCCGAACTGCTGGACGCGCCCGTCACCGACCTGCTGGGCACCAAGCCCTGGGAGTCCCTGCCCTGGCTGGACGAGCCGACCGCCGAGGACAGCTACCGGTCGGCCGTGCTCAGCCGTGAACCGGTGTCCTTCACCGCCCTGCGCCCGCCCGACCGGTGGCTGTCCTTCCGCCTCCATCCGGACGCCTCCGGCATCAGTGTCCAGATCGCGCCCACCCACTCGGCCCAAGCCCATGTGACGAGCCCGCCGCAGCCGCCGTCGGCGTCCACGGCCACAGCGGGGCGGGCGGCCACGCTGTTCCACCTGATGCACCTGGCCGCCACCCTCACCGAGGCCGTCGGCGTACGCGACGTCGTCGACCAGGTCACCGAGCAGATTCCGGCCGCCTTCGGCGCCGAAGCCCTCGCCCTGATGACGGCGGAGGACGGCCGGCTGCGGATCATCGGCTACCGCGGCTACAGCGCCGAACTCATGGAACGCTTCGACGCGGCCCCGCTCACCTCCGACACCCCCGCCGTACGCGTCCTGACCACGGGCGTCCCGGGATTCTTCGCCACCTTCGCCGACCTCAGGCGCACCTACCCGCCCGCCTCCCTCCAGGACGGCATGGGCGCCTGGGCCTTCCTGCCCCTGATCACCTCGGGCCGGCCCGTCGGCACGCTGGTCCTGGCCTACGACCGTCCCCACGACTTCCCGTCCGAGGAACGCTCCGTCCTCACCTCCACCGCCGGACTGATCGCCCAGGCCCTCGACCGCGCCCGGCTGTACGACACCAAGCAGCAGCTCGCCCACGACCTCCAGGCCGCCCTCCTGCCGCGCACCCTGCCGCGTGTTCCGGGCCTCGACGTGGCGGCCCGCTACCTCCCGGCCACCCGCGGCATGGACATCGGCGGGGACTTCTACGACCTCATCCGCCTCGACGACACGACGGTCGCCGCGGCCATCGGCGACGTCCAGGGCCACAACGTCAACGCCGCCGTCCTGATGGGCCAGGTCCGCACCGCCGTCCACGCCTCCGCCGGCGCCGCCCCCGACGAGGTCCTCACCCGCACCAACCGCCTCCTCACCGACCTCGACCCCGGCCTGTTCACCAGCTGCCTCTACGTCCACCTGGACCTGAGCACCCACCGGGCCCGCCTGGCCACCGCCGGACACCCCCCGCCCCTGCTGCGCCACCCCGACGGCCGCGCCGAAGTCCTCGACGTGCCGCCCGGGCTCCTCCTCGGCATCGAACCCGACGCCCGCTACGAGTCCACGGAGATCACCCTGCCACCGGGCTCCGTGCTCGTCCTCTACACCGACGGCCTCGTCGAAGCTCCGGGCATCGACCTCGACGACGCCCTCGAAGCCCTTGCCGGACAGCTCTCCCGGACCGGGCCCACCACCATGGACGCCCTCGCCGACACCCTGGTGCAGCATGCCCGCCGCTCCGCACCGCGCAGCGACGACATCGCGCTCCTCCTGGTCCACCCCGACACCTGAGGCGATCCGGTGCCGGGTGATTCCCATGCCGTTGACAGAGTTGGCTAATTGGATTAGCTTTTGGCTAACGAAGTTAGCCAAGCCTGGGAGAGGCCATGACCGAGTACCTCGCCGTCGACGGCGGCACGATCGCATACGAGGTGGCGGGGTCCGGCCCGCTGATCGTTCTCGCGCACGGCATGGGCGACAGCCGCGCCGCGTACCGCGCCGTGATCCCGCCGCTCCTGGCGGCCGGCTACCGGGTCGCCGCGGTCGATCTGCGCGGCTGCGGCGAGTCCGGCTCCGACTGGCCGGCCTGGAACCGCACCGCCGTCGCCGGCGACCTGCTCGCCGTGATCCGTCACCTGGGCGGCCCGGCCGTGCTCGTCGGCCACTCGATCTCAGGCGGCGCCGCCACCATCGCCGCGGCCCAGGAGCCCTCGCTGGTCACCGCGGTCGTCGAGCTCGCGCCGTTCACCCGCAAGCAGTCGATCCGCCTCGGCGACCTGCGGGTGAAGCGCGTCCGCCGGGGCATGCTGCGGCTGCTCGGCACGGCCGTCCTCGGCAGCGTGCCGCTCTGGCGCTCGTACCTCGACGTGGCCTACCCCGGCGTGAAGCCGGCCGACTGGGCCGAGCGGCTCGGCCGCATCGACTCCCTGCTGCGCGAGCCGGGCAGGATGAAGGCCCTGCAGGGCATGGGCCGCAGCGCCCCGACCGACGCCGACGCGCAGCTCGGCAACGTCCGCTGCCCGGTCCTGGTCGTGATGGGCACGCTCGACCCCGACTGGGCCGACCCGCACGCCGAGGGTTCGGCGATCGTCGACGCCCTCCCGTCCGGCCTCGGCCGCCTCGAGATGATCGAGGGCGCCGGGCACTACCCGCACGACCAGTTCTCCGACCAGGTGGTGTCGCTCGTGCTCGCCTTCCTCCGTTCGGACGCCGCCCGTGCCTAGGGCCGGCCTGGACCCGGCGGCCGTGGTCGCGGCCGGTGCCGCCCTCGCCGACGAGGTGGGCCTCGCCAGCCTGACGATGGGGCTGCTGGCCGAACGGGTGGGCGTGCGTACGCCGTCCCTGTACAAGCACGTGGGCGGTCAGGAGGACCTCAACCGGCGCATCGCGGCCCTGGCGTTGAGCGAGGCCGCCGACGCCGTCGGAGGCGCGGTCCAAGGGTACGCGGGCCGTGACGCCCTGGCGGCCGCGGCGCGCGCCTTCCGTGCCTTCGTCCTGGAGCACCCCGGCCGGTACGCCGCGACGATCGGCGTGGAACCGTCCGGCCCGGACGATCCGCTGGCCATCGCGGGTGAGCGGCTGCTCGGCGCGTTCACGACGGTCCTGCGCGGCTACGAACTCGGGGAGTCCGACGTGGACCACGCCCTGCGCATGCTCCGCAGCCTCTGCCACGGCTTCGCCACGCTGCAGGTGGCAGGCGGCTTCCAGTGGAGCACCGACATCGACGCGAGCTTCGAGTGGCTGATCGCCTTCGCCGACCGGGGCCTGCGTGCCATGTGAGTTCAGCCCTTCGGAGATCGCGAGGCGTTCGTTCCCGGCCCGGTGGCCGGGCGGCGGGTGCCGCGGGCTTGGTGGTCAGCCGGCGACGGGGGTGGGCTGCCAGGCGGTTTCGGGGTCGAGGGGGAGTTCGGGACGATCGCGTTTGAAGGCGGCGGCTGCTTCTTCGATGTCGGGGAGGGGGGTGCCGGGGGCGCCGAAGCCGCGCAGGAGGGTGTCGCAGTATTCGCGGGAGAGGTGGTTGGCGTCCCAGCGGCCGTCGGGTCTGGCCCATTGGTAGGTGTGGTTGTGGAGGTTGAGGAACTGC
Source organism: Streptomyces sp. NPDC002588 (assembly GCF_040295925.1). Classification (NCBI taxonomy): domain Bacteria; kingdom Bacillati; phylum Actinomycetota; class Actinomycetes; order Kitasatosporales; family Streptomycetaceae; genus Streptomyces; species Streptomyces sp. NPDC002588. Next base: position 871 of record NZ_JBEOWF010000029.1, on the reverse strand, counting down.
AGGGTGGCCAGGCTCGGGTCGACGGGGCGGAACCGGCCTTGTTCGACGGCTTCGGTGAGCAGGGTGCGTACGAGGTGTTCGAATTCGGTGCGTTGGCCCAGCAGGGTCTGGAGGTAGTCGCCGGTGAGGCTGCGGTAGTCGTGTTCGTAGACCCAGATGTGGTCGAGTCGGTGCAGGATGATCGTCAGGAGCGATTCCGACAGCAGGCGGAGCCGGACCAGTGGGTCGGTGTCGAGGGCGGTGATCTGCCGGGCGCGGGCGAGGAGGGGGTCCATGACCCGGGACTGGATCTCGATCAGCAGGTTTTCCTTGGACACGATGTAGTAGTAGAGGGCGCCCTTGGCGAGCCCGACCGCCCGGCCGAGGTCGTTGACGGAGGTCGCCGCGTAGCCCTGGCGGGCGAAGAGTTCCGCGGCGGTGTCGATGATCTTCTGGCGTCGGACCTCGAAGTCCGGCCCGTGGCCCGGTGGTCGTGGCATTGCTTCTCTCCCCGCCTGTCATGTCGATGTGTCGCCGAGGCGCCGTGTCCGCGTCCGGACGGCCTGTGGACCGTCCGGGGGGAAGCGGATCCGGAGCCTCGTTCCCTTGTGATCAGTTTGCTAGACCAAACGGTACATTAGCGTTGGGCTCCGGCCGCGCGGGCGCGGAAGGGCATACCCGGATTCCATGACGTGTGACGCCCGTGCCGCCGGTTTGCGGGGTGGCACGGGCATCGGGTGTGTTCAGGCGTCCGGGGTGTCGGCTTTGGAGAAGGTGAAGGCGGGGAAGTCGTTCTGGACGGATTCCCGGATCAGCTCCTGGAGTTTCCAGCGTCCGGCCGGGTTGAGGAGTTGCTTGATCGGTTTGCCGGGGATGTTGGCGCCGTAGAAGT